>JAWXBP010000337.1 GCA_034440135.1 Planctomycetia bacterium | reverse complement strand
GTCCACCGCCGCCGCAAACCCGTATCTCCGCACCAAGATCCTCACCGCCAGCCCGCAGGAGCTGCGGCTGATGCTCTACGACGGCGCCATCAAGTTCTGCCGGCAGGCGAAGGACGCCATCGACCGGAAGAATTACGAGCAGAGCTACCACGGCTTGATGCGGGCCCAGAAGATCGTGCTTGAGCTATCGACCAGCCTCAACTCCGACCTCGACGCCGACCTTTACTCGAAGCTCAGCGCCCTTTACACCTACATCTACCGCCTGCTCGTCGACGCCAATATGGAACGGACGTCCACGAAAGTGGACGAGGCCATCGGGCTCATCGAGTACGAAAAGGAAACCTGGCAACTGCTGATGAAGAAGCAGGCGGTCACCGCTGCCGGCGTTGACACCGGCGCCCAACAGACGGCGATCAGCAGCTTGTCGACGAACGCGTAGCACCATCCCAACAGGGTGGTGCCAATTGCGGTGCCACGGGTCGGCTCTGCGACCCGTGACGCGCAGCACCGAATAGCACGGGTCGCCGAGCCGACCCGTGGCACCTCCAAGGCAACTTCCGATATTCTAAGTCAGCCCACCTGCTTCACGGTCTGCTTCGCGGCAGCCGGCTTCACCTTGTTGAGGAACTTTTCGATTTCCTCGACGTCGTCCTGCTCGTCCTGGATCTGGTCTTCGAGCAGGTTGCAATACGCAAAATTGCCTTCGGCGAGGTGGCGGGCCTCGGTGTAAATCTGCACCGCCCGGCGCTCGACCTCCAGGCTGTTCTCCAGCATCTGCACCAGGTCATTCGTCTGCTTGACGGGCGCGGGCTCGACGCTGGGCACGCCGCCGAGGGCGACGACCTTCGCCGCGAAGATGCGGGCGTGGCTGTAGGCTTCCTTCGCGGTCTCTTCAAACCACTCGTGCCAGACGTGCCGCTCGGGGCCGGTGAGCACGTGCGAGTACTGGTTGTATTGCAGCAACGCGCCCAGCTCGAGGCTGACGGCCTGGTTGAACTTCTCGATAAGCTTCTGCTTGTCCATGAATGGCTCCTTGATCTAACGGGACTCTTGGTACAACTGTAGGCTTGGCGAGAAGGGCCAGCAAACGCCTCGGCTTCTCTCCGCGGCGAGCAGGGCATCGCATGTACCGGTGCCACGGGTCGGCTCGGCGACCCGTGTGGACACATGCTGACACACACGGGTGGCAAAGCCGACCCGTGGCACCGTCGAGCGGCTACATGCGATTGCTTTCCGGCAGCGCATCGCCGTTACTCTCAATGACGATACTACCCGCGCCGGTGAAAGTGTGTTCCCATGATCCAATACCTTAGCCAATGGCTGTTGATTGCCGCATGTCTGTTGCTCACCAGCCCCTGTTTCGCCGGGCCGAAGGAGCCGCCGATGCGGGTGCTGTTCATCGGCAACAGCTACACCAGCGTGAACAACCTGCCCGCGATGATCCAGTCCCTCGCCGCGGCGGGGAAGCGCGAGCGACCTTTCGAGTTCGTGACGCTCGCCCCCGGCGGGTGGACGCTTCAGCGCCATGTCGAGGACGAGAAGAGCGAGGCGCCCAAGAAGATCGCCGAGGGGAAGTGGGATTTCGTGGTGATGCAGGAGCAGAGCCAGATGCCGTTCGCGTACCCGGACAAAACCATCGAGTACGGGAAGAAGCTGGCGGAACTCGCGAAGGAGGCGAAGGCGACGCCGCTGTGGTTCATGACCTGGGCAAGAGAGAACCAGGCCGACAAGCAGGCGGCGATCGCGAAGACGTACAACGAGCTGGCGAAGCTGACGGAATCGAAGGTCTTACCGGTGGGTCTCGCGTGGGAGGCGACCCGCAAGCAGCGGCCGGACCTGAAGCTTTACAACAAGGATCAGAGCCACCCATCCTCGGCGGGGACGTATCTCGCGGCCTGCGTGTTCTACGGTGTGATCTACGGCGTCTCGCCAGAGGGATTGCCCGGCAAGCTCATGACCGGCGACCCGGGCAAGATGCGGCCGCTGGTCGAATTGCCGAAAGTTGACGCCGCGTTTCTACAGAAGGTGGCGTGGGAGATGGTGAAGGCGAAGATCGATGCGAAGGACCCGGGCACGAAGTAAGCGGGATCGACCGCAAGGTTGTGCGCGGTCCGATGCCACTGGAAGTCCGCTGCCAGTGCCCAGGATCAACGATCGTCGGGGCGTCGAGGCACTGGCAGCGGACTGCCAGTGGCATCAAGCAGTGCCGTGCGCTGCGCTCAACTGTTCGCGGGCATCCGCCACCAGCTCGCTCACTTTATCCGGCAGCGCACCCCATCGCTTCCGCAGCGCCCCCTCGTGCTTCTCGATGAGCACCTCGGCCCGCGCGATGCCCAGTGACCGCTCGTCTGCCTTCAATTCCTGCAGATGCTGCAAGGCGAACCACACCGCCTGTAGCATGATGATGTCCGGGATCGACTCGCGCATCCGCGTGCCCTCGGCATCATTCGGCAGGGCTACCGCCCCACGCGCGAAATCGATCCACCGCCCCAGCAGCACCGCCCACGTCAAACGGTCCGCGTGCAGCCCGGCCGAGGCGTCTTCGCTTTCCGGCCCGTCTTGATTTTGCGCTTCCGAAGGCTTCGGCATTGGCGTAGTGTAATGCGGTAGCGACGGGGTATGATCCTTCAGCTTTCAAGGGCCAGTTGCATGCCTTCATCCATCGATCAACGTGCGTTCATTTTCGTGGCGGTCGCGGTGCTGTTGTCGCTCGCGCCGGCAGGTGTGCTTGCGGAAGATGCGCCCAAGGGGCCGCAGCGCGAGGCGCCCGAGGCGCAGCTGCCGGGCATCACCATCGATCGCAAGAACAAGACCGTCGATGTGGAAGGCAAGATCATCCTGCCGCTCCAGGCGGATTGGCTGGAGCTCTTGGCGTGCATGCCCAAGTCGCGGGAGCACGAGTCGATCATCAGCCTGGCGGCGAAGCCGAGCCACATTCATGGCGCGCTGCTGCTGATCGGTTTGACACCGGGCAAGCCGCTGCGGGCCGAGCGGGTGAACGAGGAATGGAAGTATCACGCGCCGCACGGGCCGAAGGTCGCGGTGACGGTGCGGTACGAGAAGGACGGGAAGACGGTGGAGGTCGGGGCCCACGAATGGATCCTCGATCAGAAGACGAAGAAGCCGCTGGCGGACAACATCTGGCTGTTCACCGGGTCGCGCGAGCACAAGCTGGCGGACGGGGCCTCGGTTTACGTGGCGGACATCGAAGGGAACATTCTGTCGCTGGTGAACTTCGGGGATGAGGTGCTGTCGCGGGTGACCGACAAGCGCGGCGGGCAGGAGGGCGGCGGCGGCAACGACGCGTGGGGCGCGAACTCGAAAGTGATCCCGGCGACGGGCACCAAGATCGTGCTGCGGCTAACGGCGGTGAAGGAAGAAGAGAAGAAGCAGGAGCAGAAGTGAGTCGGCGTCATCTCTGCGGCGTCTTTTGTTCATCATTTCATTTGAGTATCCGCGCTCCGTAGTGTCCGCTGTGCGGACCATCAGTTCACAACGCGAATGAAGAACGGTCCGCACAGCGGACCCTACGAACGCATCACTTTCGCTGTTAATCTCTCCATTTTTGAAAGAAGCCGGAGCCGCGCCATCTGTGATGTCGCCGGAAGCGGTTCATTCGCACCAACCGCCGTGACCCACCGAAAACTGCAGTTTGGCAATGATCGCAGGGTTGGCTCGTACAACAGGTAGGCCGGACCGACCGATAACAGTGACGTGTGTTTTGCGTATGCCAGCGTCCGGTAATTTGAAGTTGGGTTTTATTGAAAAAATGATTCAGCCCGCGTTGACTACGTCACCATAATCGTAAGATTTAACGGCAAGCAAGTTTTTTCCTCGCGGTTTTTTCTGAATGATTGAACAGTGAAATGGAGGGCCGCCCCATGAACGCTCCCGCCAGCAGCACTCGGTTCTCATCCATCCGCCCGCTCGTCCGCTACGTCGACGAAGAGCAGGCGGTGGTCGAAGTGATGGTGAACCTTCAGCAGCCGCTGCCGCTGGCGGCGCTGGCCCGGCGGCGCTTCGGGGCGGTGTCCCGCCTGCCGCGCGATGTGCAGGTGCGCGTCGATGTCGACACCGAAGACGGCTTCCACGATGAAGAGGCGATCCACCTGATGCCGCGCTCTGACAACGGTTCGGTGAAGGTGCGCATCGTCGAGCCGCGGCGCTGGTGGCCGGCGGGGATGGGCGACCAGCCTCTCTATAAATTGAGCGTGAACCTGATGGTCGACGATGAGCCGGCGGACCGTTGGACCGGCACGTTTGGCCTGACCAGCGTGCGGCACTGGCGGTTGCCCGGCGACACCGCGCTGTCGGTGAACGGGCAGGCGTGCAACATCGGCGCGGTGGTGCCGGTGGACCTGGTGCATGAGCGGCACCTGCTGCCGGTGACGGGCGACTCGCTGATGATCGTGCGCGGGCACTGGGGCTCGGACCTGCTTTATGAGGCCGCTGACCGAGCCGGAATCCTGCTTATTCAGTGTGTGCCGTTGGATGCCGAAGGCCGGCCGGAGGAGGCGATCATCGAGCAGGTGAACCGGCTGTCGCGGCACCCGTCGTTGGCGGGCTGGTTTGTGGGGCACCTGGGTCGGTTCACCGAGCGGATGGCGTTCCTGATCGAGTGCCTCGACCCGACACGGCCGGTGTTCAAGGAAATCCCGGAGGTGCGCGACCCCGCCGCCGCCTAGCGAGGTAGCTGTGTAAGTGGCCGTCAACTCTTGACTTTGTGGCCAAGCTTGACTGCACCGGTAAGCATGAAACGTCATTCGATGGAATCTTTTTTGGGTTTTGCGCTGAAAACGACGATTTTTGTATGAAATAGGGATTGACACCCTAGTCCTCGAAAATTAAGATACCTGCGTCAGGTGTTGGTTTTACCTGACGCCAACCAAGCCCCCGGAAGCCCGCGTTGTTGCAGTTCTGCAGCAGCGCGGGTTATTTTTCGGAATTATATACTTGACAGACCATAGTCTTTCATCTACACTTTAGCCCATGGATACGAACGCCGCACATCTCACCCGCCTTTCCGAAGAAGAAGCCCGCGCCATGATTGAGGCTGTCCGCTGGCCGCAAGGCCCCGGCTGCGTCCACTGCGGCAGCGTCAACGTCGTGAAGCTTGGCGGTGCTGCTGGCGTTAAGGGCTTGATCAAGTGCCGTGATTGCCGCCAGAAGTTCACCGTTCGCGTCGGCACGATTTTCGAGGACAGCCCGATTCCGCTGCGCGATTGGGTCTACGCCTTCGCTCGCATGTGTGCCAGCAAGAAGGGCATCAGCGCCCACCAACTTCACCGCGAAATCGGCGTGACGTATAAGACAGCGTGGTTCATGTGCCACCGCATTCGCCTTGCGATGCGTGACGACGGCACCTTTCAGTTGACCGGCACCGTCGAGGTCGATGAGGCTTACTGCGGAGGCAAGCCCCGCAAGTTGACCGGCCCGCACAAGCGCGGTCGCGGCACGAGCAAGCAGCCGATCCAGACCCTTGTCGAGCGCGGCGGCCGCAAGCGCACTCGCGTTATCTGCGACGTGACCGCTTCAACTCTCAAGGCCACGATCCGCGAGCACGTCCACCAATCAGCCGCGATCATGACCGACGAAAACTCCAGCTATAAGGGCATCGGTGGCGAGTACGCTGGCGGTCACGGCGTCGTCACCCACGCTGTTCATCAGTACGTCGGGCCGAACGGCGAGAGCACGAACACGGCAGAGAGCAGCTTCGCCCTGATCAAGCGTGGGTTGTACGGGACCTTTCATCATGTCAGCAAGAAGCATCTTCAGCGCTACTGCGATGAGTTCGATTTCCGGTGGGATCATCGCAAAATCAACGACATGGCACGCACTATGGAAGCGATTAAGCAGATTGAAGGCAAACGGCTGCTTTATCGTCAGCCCGGCTGAATTGCAGGCAAACCACCGGGAGAACCGATTCATTGGCTAGTGCCGTAGGGCGGAGCCCGAGGTGTTGACCCATCGGTGGCGACCTGCGAGAATGGTCGTTCAGAATACCGTTCGCCGTTGGAACGGTCGGGCGACAGGAGCTGCGCTTTGGCACGAGTATCCGAAGGTCGGGCAGAAGTAGCCGCGCGCGAACTGTTACAAATTCGCGGGTGGGATATTGCGCGCCCACCAAAGGGAAATCTGCTTTGGCGCAACGAGTACCGCGACTTTCCACAACTGACTGATTGCCTCGCCCTAGCATCAAAGAGTGGCGACAGCGAGGGGTATCCTGACTTCATCGTCATAGATCGGAGCCGGTCCCTGCCGCTAATGATCGGTGAAACCAAAGCAGATCCCAATCGAATCGACTTGGCTTGCAAAGAAGCTGGCAACTACGCGCGCGAATTTATTCGCAAAGGCATTGACGTGTTGGCTGTAGGCATTGCCGGCAGCGCGGAAGAGCACATCGAAGTCCGCGTGCAGAAACCAGAGAACGGGCACTGGCGTCCGATCGAGTATCGCAAAAGCCCAATCGAATGGCTGCCAACGCCAGACGAAACGCAAAGGCTTCTTCATAATCCCGACTTATTTGCTCTTGATCCAGAGGTGCCGCCACCCGAAGTGCTTGAGGCCAAGGCAGACGAGATCAATCGCGTTCTACGTGAATGCCATATTAGTGATGCGCGTCGCCCTGCCGTTGTAGCAGCTTTCATGCTGGCGCTTTCGCGGACCGGCGGAAAGATCACCAATCAGTCTGAATATGTTCTGACGGAAATCAACACCGCTTGCCGCAAGGCATTCCGAGAGGCTGGCAAATCAGAGGTTGAAGACAGTCTTACGCTTGATGAGGCAAACGAAACTCTTCAAAACGAAGCACACAAGATTATCCGCATTCTTCGTCTGCTTAATGTGCCAACCTTAACGGGGTCGCACGACTATCTTGGGCACTTTACGAGCACTTCTTTCGCTACACCGGCGCAAACACAATTGGCCAATTCTTCACGCCACGCCACATCACCCGGTTTATGGCCGATCTTGTGGACGTGCGGGAGAAGGACGTTATCGTTGATCCTTCATGCGGCACTGGCGGGTTTCTAATCGCGAGCCTTTACAGAATGATCGGCGGGCGACAATTGACGCCCAAGCAAATTCGCAACCTAGTAAGTGGCCACTTGTGGGGATTTGAAAGCGACCCGCTTACAGCCGGTCTGTGTGTGGCGAACATGATTTTGCGCGGAGATGGAACGAGCGGAGTTGTTAAGGGCAACTGCTTCACTGACCCGCGGTATCCTGAAAGCAAAGCTAATATTGTCTTGGGCAATCCGCCGTTCCCTCACAAAAAAAGTGACGATCAGCCAGAGAAGTTTGTGGATCGCGCGCTCGAAGCCCTCCGTGTGCGCGGGGTGGCAGCGATGGTCGTTCCGGCGTCCATGCTTGGAAAGACCGGCGTTAAAAAGAAGTGGAGACATCACGTTCTGCGTGACAACACCTTGCAAGCAGTAATCAAACTGCCCAATGAACTTTTTGAGCCGTACGCGACCGCATATACCAATATTGCAATTCTCGAAAAGGGCGTAAAGCACAAGCCTGACAATAAGATTTTTTTTGCACGGATCGAGAACGATGGTTATCGACTGAAAAAGAACGTTCGAGTGGACCAGCCAGGCGAGCAATTGACTGAAACACTGGACGCCTTGCACAATCGAACGGAGTTAGCTGGTTGGCGAAGTTGGCGGACGCTAGATACGAAAACACAAGATTGGTCACCTGGCGCGTACATCGAATCCGCCGTAGCAAGCGAATCGCACATCAGGCGCGAAGTGGACACGATGTTCCGTAGCGACGCATCGCTGCATTCATACTTTGCCGATCGCCTCGCGATGTTTTATCAGCGTTTAGATAACGGTAGTTTGGCAGGGCGTCCTTATTCGACAATCACCGGACGAAAAGCGTTCACGATCGATGGCGAGCCGGGATTGCTCGGCAACTATTTCTATGTCTATTATGGCCAGAGAGAGCTTCATAGTAAGGAAGGGTTAGAGTCTGGTGACGCTCTTGTAGTGTCATCGTCTGGCGAATACAACGGCTGCTACGGGTTCTTTGAATACACCAATCTAATTAAGCCTCCATTTGCAACCGTTCCGAGCACAGGTAGCATTGGCGATTGCTTTGTGCAGCGATTACCATGCGGGGTCACCGATGATTGCCTGTTGTTGTTTCCTAAGCCCGGCGTGCCAATTGAAATGCTTTATGTTGCAGCGGCCGTTGTTCGGACGGAAAGCTGGCGATTCAGCTACGGGCGAAAGATCACGCCGTCACGTATGGCGCGATTCAAAATGCCATTGGTTGATGGCCTGCTCGACTGGATCAAGCGGCGGATGAGTGAGGCCAATTCGCTCGGAAAAACCATTGTCGATGCGCTGGCAGATGAGAGGGGAATCAAAGAGGAGTTTAGCCGTCTGCTCGTTCAATGGGAGCAGGAACGACCTAGAGGGGCAAACGTTGAGGCTATGGCGTCGCATCCCGTCTATCAGAGTATCATCGGCATGGGATTAAGTGCCGTCCCGCTTTTGCTCGCGGAGTTAAAATGCAAACCAAGTCACTGGTTCGCAGCTCTAAACGCGATAACTGGTGCCAACCCTGTTCCACCAGAAGATGCCGGAAAAGTAAAGCGTATGGTTGCGGCATGGATCGAATGGGGCACACAACGGGGCTATATAAATGACGTGGATAGATCAGCAGTTCGGTGATGCGATCGGTAGGCATGAGGTCACTAGTGATCCAGACGGTGAATACAACTGCATTGCGTATGCCGCTGATGATAAGACGGAATGGTGGAGTCACCATCCCGGCTATAAATGGCCAGCGCCTCGTTCGCCGCTGGTTAGTTCATTGATCGCTGTTTTCTCTGGACTCGGATATGAGGACTGTAAGGACAACAGTGCGTACGAATCCGGCTATGAAAAGGTGGCTATTTACGCCCGTAACGGGATATGGACGCATGCGTCCAAGCAGATCCCGTCGGGGAAGTGGAAGAGCAAACTAGGCCCCGACGAAGACATTGAGCACGACACGGCCGATTGCCTCTGCGGCGCGTCGTACGGTGTAGTCCACTGCTACATGCGAAGGACAATCCAATGGACGAAAAACCCCGAAAAGGCGGCAATGAAAAGCCGATTTCCTTCTACCCAATGACCCTTGAGCAGGTGCTTAAGAAGGCGGTCAACGCCAAACCGCCTGCGGCACCGAAGCCCCTCCGCAAGAGCCGACCGAAGCCCAAATGAGGGCTATCAGGCGTGGTCTGTCAAGTATATAATTCCGTTATTTTTTGGGTGCGACGTGGAGTTTGTTCAATGGTGACCACGTCGTCGAAAGCCAAAATCCCAAGCGGGTTTTCTTACCCTGTGGGGACCGCACAACTCGACGCAGCGTTTGGTGATGTGCCGAACGTGGAGAACATGGAGGTGTGGTACAGCGCCAGTGTTTCACCTGACGTCTGGCCGTATCAGCCCATTAACCTTTTCACGCAGCTCAAGCGCGGCGGCCCGTGTCCGATCCTCGCTTGCCGATACTCGGTGTTGCAAATCCCCTCCGCCGCCATGGTCAAAGGCACCCGGATGACGCCGACGTGGAGCATCTCGGTCCGCCCGGTGCCGAGCCCCCTGCGATCGATCGCCAAAACGATGCTCGCGCGCGACGCGTTCCCGATCTTGCGCGATTGGATGATGACAGCCCGCACACCGACCTGGCTGGAGCAGAGCCATCGCTTGAACTTTAGTTTCGACTGGACCGAGCAGGCCTTGATGTTGTCAGAGGAACAGCGATAGAGAGAAGCGTCACTTAAGCTTCTTCATCTGTAGGTTCCGAAACGCCCCCGTCGTCGAAAAGGTCGCGATGCCCAGCGGCTTGCTCAGGTCCACCTCGATGCGCGTTTCGATTTTGCGGTCCTCAATGTTCGCGTCGATCACCTGCTTGCCGTCGATGAAGACGAGGACCTGCTTCGGCTTTACCACCATCTTCACCTTGTACCACTGCTTTTTCTTGAAGGTCTCGTAGGTGGTGTATTCGTTGTTCGCCGCGTCGCCGCCGTCGATGCTCGACAGGCCGACGGTGGACCCGCCCCAGCCGCCGAGGATGAGAGAGATCGCGGTGTCGTTCACCGGCACGGTCAGGCCCAGGAAAAAGTCGCTGCCCTCGACGCGCTGGGCCTCGAGCGAGATCTCGTAGTTCATCTTCGCCGGCGGCTCGCCCTGCCAGGTCACGCCCGACAACGGCGAGCCCGAGTTGATGATGAGCTGTCCATCTTTCACCTCGACCGCGCCCTCGCCGCCGAAGTTGGTGCTCTTCCATTTGCCCAGTGTCTTGCCATCGAACAGGCTGATGGCGTCGTCTTTCGTCGGCTCGCCGTCCTTCGTCGCCGCGCCGTCTTTTGCTGCTGCGTCCTTGGCCGTTGGCGGCAGGGGGGTGGCCCCGTCGCGCGGCTGCGGGTGGTCCTTGTCCTTGGAGACCGCGTCTTGGTGTACGTGAGCCTTGTCGGTCGTCCGCTTGTCGCCGCAGCCGGCAACGCAGAAG
>JAWXBP010000336.1 GCA_034440135.1 Planctomycetia bacterium | reverse complement strand
GTCCGTGTGATGCGTCTACCCTCGCGAGCGGTGGAGACGCCAGGAAGCACGAGGACGGTTCTCTCGGGCCGGTGGGGGTGACCTCGCCGGCCCCTTCGTGCCCCCATGGCAGCGGCATTGCCGCCGTCGCACTCGGGCGACCATCAGTGGCGTACCGCCTGGGTGGGAACGCTCGATCGTCCTATGCGCCCCGCAACAATCAATGCCATTACGATCCTCTACGGGCTTAAGAGCCCCGCGCTACAGTTCAGTCAGCCGTGAGGTAGCCGCTCTCTCGCTTTGTCTAGGATACCCCTTCGACCTCCCGCTGATTCCGACCTTCAAGATCTTCATTGTGTGCAGAAGAGTCTGCTGTCGCCGCTTCATTCGAGCTTGTGGATACAACAAATGTGGGAGCGCAGCGCTGGCAGCAGGTACAGTGCTTACAGCAAGTGCAGCAAGAGCAGTGAACGCAGTTGGTGGTACAGCGGGGGGCAGCGGACGCAGCGGATATATGTTCGCAATACTTTGTGTCTCTGACCATGACTTCAGAGCGGATAAGGCTGTCAATTTCTTCGCGGAAGCTTTTATCGAACAGCGCTGCATTATCAGCCCACCACAGCCGACACCTTGCGCTGCGCAACGATGAAGACAGTTCCCTCTTCGTGCCTTTCCAGTTGTCGGGCCGGGTCACTCGCATAAGCGTTCGCAAGTAGAGGGCCTGCGTCGCGAAGAATAGCTCCTGCATTATTAGCGTGTATCTCAGGTGTTGCACCTGGGACATTTGTTCGTACGGGGGCCCATCTAGAAAAAGAGCGGCGCTATTCTCGTGCGTTATGAGCAGTTGCCGAAAGCGGCTGAATGCTTCAACTGTCGCCTTTCGCTCAACGAGCTTTAGAGCGCTGTAGGCCATCACTAGTGCGACTGCCGACACTATGGCAGATACGGCGGTTGCGCCTACGCGAACCGACTCAATATCATAAATTGCATTTAACTGCATGGGCGGTCTACCAAACGGTGTAAATCGTCTGCATAGAAATGGCTAGTGTTGAAATTGTGGTTGCTTTTGCCACATAGAGCAGGCATTGCTGCCTATGGAATGTGCGGCCAGCTTCTCGCGAGAGGCGTTGCTGACCACTTCTGTCATCGCACCCTAACTGCAGGCACCAAGAGCTTCTCGACGAGGAGGTGCACGACTCCGCCCAAGCGTTACCCACTCCGCCTTGACCGCTAGAAATCCCGCAGCCCGCGCGTTCAGCGCGAACATGTGGATCCAGAGCGAAGTGGTTGGATTCGCTAGGCCCTGGACAACGAATCCGGGTATGTCCCGCATCGATCGCGCCGCGGAGCGTGGTGCGAACAGTCGCCGGCGTCGTGGGATCGACCGGGGCGTAGTACCCGGCGGGGGCTTGGGCGAGCACCGGGGCGGCCAGTGCTGCGACAAGGACGGGGTGGAGCATTGGATCAAGGCTACTCGGAGGTGAGCGGGTCGTGGTACCTACCCGACGGGGTGAGACGGAGGCTTGGCGCTGGTTGGAGGAGAGAACGGAGCGTGCCGATGGGCCGCAAGGGCGAACGCTCGGCACGGCCGAACCCCCGCATCAGGTTGCGGCCGAGGGGTTCGAGCTGCCCGATCTCGTGGCGGTCGCGAGCAGCCTCGTTCCATGCGCGCGGGTCGGGACGCCGGTCCCACCACGGACGGTCCCAGTGCGTTTGTCGTCCCGGCTTGCCCTTACTGTTCGGCATGAATCTATTGCACACGGCAACCCCGCCAGGGATAGGACCGAATTCAGGAAGTGGTGTGGTCGCAGTGCGTTAGCAGGAAACTGCATTGGGCTAAGCCCGGTATGGCCAAGACCCTGCGACCATTAAGACAGATACATCGGCGGTCGAGGCTCGCGCTGACGTTCTACCATGAGGCATCCCATCCACCGGCTTCATCCGCAGTGTCCTCCGAGTAATCTCCGGCGCACCCCTGGCTCTAGCCTTGTCCCAGAAGCGGGAAATGTGCAGCTCAGCGAAAACTAGAAATTCCGGAGATTTCACCCCCGTCGGGTCGAATCACTCGGATTCCCACGAGATTCGAAGTCCACGATTGCGCCCAGGCCGAGCCACCCAGGCGCATACCCGTACCGGCTCACACTTAAGCGACTGTTTCGAGGCACCTCCCCATGCCTAAGTCGATCAAGCTCGCCAGACTAGGCGATGTCACCGCCGGTCGTACTGCGCGTCGTGCGTCGGCGGACAGGCGTGATGTGGTGCTAGTGCTCCGAGCGGGGGTAATCGATGCCCGAGGAGGCGCGACGTCCAGCCAGGCGGTGCGCACGCGCACCACTACGCCTTTGCGCTGGCGTAGAACGATCCGGTCAAAGCCAGGAGCGCGGAGCTGACGTTGGTGAAGAACCTCGTCGTGTGCTGCGATGGAACCGCGAACGGTCTCACGCGAAACCGCACGAACGTGATTCGGATGTGGCTAAGCGTGGAGCGCGACCCCGATCAGATCGCCTACTACGACCCTGGTGTTGGAACGCTGGGTTCTCCTGGAGGCTTGACGAAGCTGCGGCGCCGGCTGGATCGCGCGATCGACATGGCGACGGGCACGAGCCTGCGCCAGAACGTGCTCGAAGCGTACGAATTCCTAATGGAGACCTACGAGCAGGGGGATCGGCTCTTCCTCTTCGGCTTCAGCCGCGGCGCCTACACCGCGCGCGTCTTGGCTGGGATCCTCGACATGTTCGGGCTGATGCCCAAGGGCTCGAAGAACCTGCTCCCGTACGTGTGGCAGATCTACAGCAACGATGAACAGGATGTGGGCTCAATCGGCAAGCGCTTCGAGCTCGCAAACGCGCTGAAGCGCTTGAATCGCAAGCCTACGGTCCAATTCCTCGGCGTGTGGGACACGGTCAGCTCGTGGGGTTGGTTCTTCAACTTCAAGTCCCTTCCCCGGACCGCGTACTACGAGCACGTGGAGCAGATCTGCCACGCAGTCGCGCTCGACGAACGCCGAGCTGCATTTCGTCAGAACCGCTTCAGAGCTCGAAGCCAGGGGCTGCTCGAGGTGTGGTTCCCGGGAGTCCACTCCGACGTGGGCGGCGGATACACCGAGGCCGAAGGCGGGCTCGCGAAGGCCGCGTTCGCCTGGATGGTCTTGCAGGCGAAAACCCAAGGGCTGCGGTTCAACGAGAAGACTCTGCAAGAACTCCTTGGCGGCGAATCGAGTCGCCAGCCGCACCGCTCGTTGCGGGGACTGTGGTGGATCCTGGAGTACTTCCCGCGGCGCACGTGGAAGGCGACTGACGATGGGCGTGGCAGGCATGTCTGGCGGCTCAATCAAGGTCGACCACGGTTCGTTCCGCCGGACGCGAAGCGCCACGAGGAACCCGTGTCCTTAGAGAGGGTCTCGGCATGAAAGTGTGTCTTGCTCTGCTTGTCTTGGTGCTCATGTCGGCATGTCGCTCCGAACGTTGGCGGCCTGAGCACGCTCCCAGTTCGTCCTCGGCTTTCGAGGCCCGCGCTCCCGCCGCAGCATCCGCTGCGGCGGCTATGGCCGCGCCTGCGCCCATCGCGGGGCCTCTGATGCGCGTGCACTTCATTGATGTCGGGCAAGGTGCAGCGACGCTCTTCGAGTTCCCCTGCGGAGCAGTCCTTGTTGACACCGGCTGCGAGAGCAACGGGATGTTCGACAGCACTGAGCAGTTGAACCTCTACCTGGAGGAGTTCTTCGCCGAGCGGCCTGACCTCGATGGTCAACTCACGTCGCTCGTGATCACGCACCCCCACATCGACCACACGCGCGGCGTGAGGGTCGTGCGTGACCGCTTCGCACCGAAGAACGTCCTCACGAACGGCCAGACGAACGGCTCCGGTGGAGCGCAGCAGAAGATGCTGCACCGCTATGCGGCAGACCACGAAGGAGATGTCGGCTTCAAGACGATCTGGCTCGACGACATCCCGGCGCTAGGGCTGACGAGCGAGGTCATCGATCCGCTCGACTGCGCGGACGGCATCGATCCAAAGGTCACCGTGATGTGGGGGCAGGTGCGCACGAACCCGGGTTGGGGCGCTAGCGCCTTCAAGAACCCGAACAACCACTCGCTCGTCGTGCGCATCGACTTCGGGGAGGCCTCGGTGCTGGTCACGGGTGACCTCGAAAGCGAAGCGATCCAAGACCTCGTCGCGCGCTACCAGGGGACGGACCTTCTCAACGTGGACATCTACCAGGTCGGCCACCACGGCTCGGACAACGGCACGACGGACGAGCTGATCGCGGCCGTCACGCCCGAGTGCGCGGTCGTGTGCATGGGTCCGAATGAACGAGAAGCCATGTGGACGGCCTGGGCCTACGGCCATCCCCGCGCGGGGATCATCGATGCGCTACAAGCGGGCGTCAGCGGGACCCGGCAGGGAGTCGACGTCCAAGTCGCGAGCGGCGTCTCGATCTTCCAAACCCGACACTTGACTCACGCCATCCACGGCACCGGCTGGGATGGGACGGTCGTGATGGAGGCGGGAGTCGACGGGCGCTTCCAGATGATCGCGCCCCAGCAGACGATTGCGCTCATTAACGTGAACACCGCCCCAGCCCAGGAACTCGAAGCGCTCCCGGGGATCGGACCCGCGAAGGCCCGGGCGATCGTCGAAGACCGCGCGATGCTCGGTCCCTACGCCTCGCTCGCCGAGCTTACTCGGGTGCGGGGGATTGGACCGGCGACTGTCGAAGTGCTGCGTAACAGCGCCACGGTGGGGAACTAAACGTGGTGGCTGGGATCTCCAATCCTTTGGGCTGGCTGACCAGACTCTGGCCCGGCATGAACGGGAAGGCCCGGCCAGAGGATCCCGAGCTCGATCGAAGCCTTCGGCTTTGGACGATCGAGCTTGTCTCTCTCAAGGCGGATCACGAGCTCGCGCAGCGCCTTAAGAACGGCAACGGCGGTTGGTCGCTCGACGATCTGCGCGAGATGCAGTGGACGCTGGTATCGCTATGGCCGATTGGGCGCTTGCGCTTTGAGGCGTGCCGCCTTCGTGACGAGTACCGGCTGCTGGTCGGCGAGAGCGAATACGCGCGCTATCTCGGGAACAGCCCGTTGGACCTGTCCAAGCTGCCTGATACGGCGTTGCACGCGAACTTCGAGCTCGAGGTCCGTCACGACGCTACCGGTCTCTTGTCGGAGATCCACAGGCTTCGGGCACGCAGCGCTGCCTACGAAGAAGCGCGCAGCAAGATCCTCGTCAACATCGCCCGCGCCCTGAGCGTGCTCGTCGTCGCAGCGATCACCTATCTTGCGCTGATCAGCCAAGCCGGGGTGAATCCTCCGCGCTACGACACGAACAACGTCCCGATGATCCCGGTAGTTCTCTTCACCGGCATGGTCGGTGGCTTCATGAGCCTTTGGAGGCGGCTGCACCAGTTGCCCCAGCTCTCCGATCCCTTGCTCGATCGTGTGCTCACGAAAAGCGGCCGGAAGACGCTGTATCTTGCACCCATCTTCGGTGCGATCGGAGCTTCTCTACTCTACATCACCTTCGCGGGTGGTCTTGTGCAGGGGGCATTGTTCCCACAGATGTACATGCCGGTCGCCTCCGCGGAGCCACTGACGTTCCTTCAGTTTGCCGACCAGTGCGTTCCTCTTGCCGGCATCGATCACGCCAAACTGATCGTGTGGTCGTTTGCCGCGGGGTTCTCCGAACGACTGTGGGTAGACACGCTGGACGAGATCGCCGCACGGAGGGAATCCAAGCAGTCATGACGGGCTAACTCGGGCGGACGGTGATGTCCGCGTGCAACGGGAGTCCCATCACTTCGCCGCGCCTCATCGACGCTGCCCGCGACTCGCCCGCGTATCCACGCTCCGTCGATTCGCACCACTACATCCATTCCCCTGGAACACTCGAGATGATGCTACGCAAGACAACCATCATTCCCACAGACGATGCCGACCTCGCGCAGAAATTGATGCGGCACCTGATCTTCGAAGAGGCGCACGTGCTGATGGTCGTGCTGGGCGACGATGCACTGGCGGAGCAGACAGTCAGGCGCGCCGACAAGCTTACCGGCTCGCTGGTCGAGCCGCGCTGGATCGCATGGCTGCGCAAGCCCGAGTTGGTGCAGAATCTCCTCAACGAGTTGAAGGTAACCGAGGCTCAGCGCGACAAGCTGCGAGGCGCAATCGCGTGTACGCTTTCGTTCAATGATGTCGTCTGCGACATTGTCCCAGCCGCGCCGAAGCCGGACATGTTCCGATTGCGCGACGCTTTCAAAGCAGCGGAGGACAGCCTCGATGCCTGAGGTCCGAGCATTTCGTTTGGTGATCGTAGCAGTGTGTGTTCTCGCCGCGGCGCTGGCGGGTGGCTGCCGCTCAACGCAAAAGCCAAACGCCACATCACTGATCCAGCTCGAGGAGCACGATCTGGACGGAGGCCGGGCTCAGGTCCCAGATCGACTCGGGATCGTCGACATCAACAGCAAGCTCGCCGTGACGCTCGACGTGCCCGGGATGGCGGAGACTCTGCGGCACACGGTCGGCCCAGGCGGTCCGAGCCGCGTGACCCTGGCCGAGCTGAAGAACATCACAACGGCACTGCAGAAGGCGAGCGACCGGCTGCCGAACATCCGAGACGCGCTGAAGCAATGGGATGCCTCGAACAAGGCGGACATCGACAATAGAGCACTTGGTGAAGCATTCGGCAAGTTCGGCGCCGAAATGGACCCGATCGACAGCGTGGTGCGAGGGTCTCCGGAGCTGCGGACAGCGTTCGATCGACGCGTGGAAGAAGTCGTCGATGCGGATCCCAACGCCTCGCAAACCGAGCAGGATCGAATTGTCCTCGAGCTGGTCAACGATTGGCTACAGGGTCGTCGCGCCGAAGTCGAACAGCAGGCAGCTCAAAGCGGCGGCTACCTGCGCCTTGGCGCTTGGCTCGACCGCGACGGAGAGCGTAGCCCAGTTCACCTGCCTGGCTTCGATACCGTGCCCGAGGGCGAGTTCTATGAGGTGGAGCGCTGGAAGATCGCCTTGACCGCGGACCAGCGCGCACAGCTTGAGCAGCGAAGGGCGGAGGCGCGAGCGATCAACGCCCCCAACGGCGATTCCAAAGTGCTCTTCGATCGTTGGGCAGTGCGAGTACGCGCGCAGGTGCAGGAGCTGCTCAGCACCTGCATCGAGGAGTTCCAGACCCGGACCGACACCTTCGCAAGCTCGCAGGCCCCCGCACTTGCCGCGGCTCTCCGCCTGAATGGGGAGACCAAAGACATCGTGCGCCTCGCCAATCGCCTGCGCGAGAAGTATGGCCAGGTCAAGCTCCCTGGCCTCACCGCTGAAGGCTGGTTGGACCTCCTGCATGGGCTGCACGAAGACTTCGAGGAGCTGGTTACACAGTGGCGCGAGCTGCGCGCCGCGTTCAAGGACTTCAGGGCCGCGGCTGCCGATGTGCCGCAAGCCGCAAAGGCCGCGTTCGACGAGCTCGTCGCGGGCGAGTGCATCACCGCCATCGACAGTCGGCTGCAAGCCATGGCCCAGGAGCTTGGGGTCGCACGCGCGTCGGCGGATGTGGAGGAGTTCAGCGACGCCGTGTTGAAGCTCGATCTCCTGGCGGTACCAAATAGCACCGAGCTCGACCTGCGAAGGACTGGCCTGCGCGAAGCCGGCGACCAGGTACTGATGCGCATGGCCGTGGGGAAACGCACGCAAGACGGTGCGAAGCCAGCCGAGCAGACCGTGGCGACGCGCGAACTCGACCTGCAGCGAGTGCTGCCCCACCTGGAGACTACCGTGGGACTGATCTTTGCGAACCCCGATGGCTCAAGCGAGCTGTCGTCCGACTTCCAGGCTGCTCCAGCCTACAGCATACTCTACAAGGAGGGGTCGCGATCGAGCCGCCTCCGGAACGCGCTATTTGACTGGGGCGTCGGCCTCAACGTAGCGGCGCTTGATTTCGACAAGGACGACACGCCGGAGCTCGGATTCGGGGTCGTCGCCGCGGCGTTGCGGAATCACGTGCAGGTCGGGTACGGGTACAACCCGTTCGAGGACAAAGGGTACTGGTTCTTCTCGATCAGCTTGCCGTTCCAGACGTGGAGCCTCGGCGGTGAAAGCGACAGCGGCAAATGAGCACGACACGGGGCAGCACATGATGGGGACAGCAGACCACGACAAAGACAAAGCAGCACAGCCTGCGAACAGTCGAGGCGCGGAAGGCAAGATCCTCGTCTTCGTAATCGGCGGGATCGGTGGCGTGAAGCGCTATCATTCGCTACACCGGGTCATCGAAGGCTATTGCCAATTGGTTAAGGCGGAAACGCCTTCAATCGCAAACTTGATGGCCGGGGCACGCGGGTTCCGGCTGCGCGACGGCCGCGAATTGGAGTTTCACCAGTTGTTCTGGGGCGACATTGCGCAGGACAGAATCGCTGCTGCTTCGACATCCACGAGCTGTTGGCTTGGCAGGCTCCCGGTCAGAGTGGAAGATGCCTACCGCAGGCAGTGGCGCCTGTTCGAAACGGGGAACCCCGCTCCGCCGTTGCCGATGGAGCACCTCGAGCGGGCCGCTGAAGACCTGCAGGCTGCCATTCGACTCCTTTCGATGGCTTTGGTTCAGTTCCGGGACGATCGCGAAGAGATGCTGGAGGCTGTGAGGGGCTTCTTCGCGACGTACGAAACCCATGTGGGCCTTGAAGAGCATCGTGTCGAGAGTCCCCGCAAGTCGCATCGACGCGGGCGTTACCGTTACGCTTACGCCTCGAAGTTGTCGGGCGGAAGCATGCCGGCAGATCGGCCCATAAGAATCCAGCAGCGGATTTTTGACGAATTCCACAGGCTGATAGCCTTGAAAAAGAATGCGGGTGCACGAGTTCACATCATCGCTCATTCATTAGGGTCTGTTATGGCCCTGCGGCTGTGCGTGGACGTGGAAACTCTCGAGCCTGCTCTTTTCGACCGCATAGCCTCCCTTCACGTTCTTGGATCCCCACTTGAGCTCTTTGTTCTCTGCCATCCGCAAACGCTCGGAGTACGCGGTCTCCAAGCACTGTACGAGCAGCACAACAACCGTGACGGCGCAAAGGAGCGGCCAATAGGCGCGCCACTTCCCGAGCCGCGTCACGCAATCACGATCCATGACTACGTAGAACTTAGTGATCCCGTTGCCTCAGAGTTGAGGCTTACCTTCAAGCTGCTTCATGCGGAGCGCCCCGGCCGATTCCGCGCGGGATCTGCAATGCGTTATGTCAGCAAGCAGCTTCCCGTCTTCTCCCACACAAGCTATTGGACCGAGCAACTCGTCATCGATGCCGTGTTCTCCAAGATCGTCGATGCAGCCCCCGCTGTCGACGGAGCACTGCACGTGAGCGAAGAGCCGCTGCGCGATAAGGATGAAGGTAAACCTCAGAAGGAAACGTGGCTGAAGCGCCTCCGTTGGTGGGTGACGGGGACCGTTGAGCTGCTCCAAGATCTGTTGCTCGCGAATCGCTTGCAGTCCTTCGTGCTGCTCTTCATCATGATCCTCTCTTGTGTATGTGCCGGCGTTGGCGGATTGGCGTTAGCCAAGGCCCGCGCATTCGAAAATCGTTCCGCAGAAGAGTTTGCCTCCTTGGTTGTTCACTCTGTTTTGCTGTCGATGTCGTTTTTCTCGGCATTCTTGGCCAGCGGGTGCTTTCGGTATTTCAAGAATGTCAACGCGCGGAGATTCGGCCTCGCATCAACGATCGTAAGCATATTGCTCGTATCGCTACTCCTCTACAAGTATTTGAGCGCTTCTGCGATAGAGATCAATAACACGGAGAACAAAGTACTCGCTATTCTGTTGTTCGTCTGTCCCATCCTAGTCGTGGCAATGTCGTTCATTTCGAATCGCAAGCGGGGAATGGCAGTCAACTTACTGCTGTTGGCTGCAACCTTCGGCGCGTTCGTCGTCTTGATCGAAGGCCGCGCTGCTATAGTGGCCAACCGACAAATGGACGTCGGTGGCACGATCGTGCTCGTTGCCGTGGGGCTTTCGAGCGCGGTGGGAGGCGTCCTGTTGGCGCGCTTCCTGGTCATTTGGGTCGCGTTCGTACGTGGCCGTGAGCACATTGAACATCTTGCCCTGAGACTGAAAGTGATCCCTGACGGCGGGCGATCCGTGCATCGTACACCTGCACTGCGTTGAAAGAGCTCCTCAGCGCGCTGTGAACAGCATCCGAAGTGCTTGAAGCTTGGCTCCGTCATTGGCGAATCTCGCGCACCTTAGAGCACCGTTCAGAAAGAGGGAAAGGGACGGCCGGGGCCTGCCGATGGACTCTGTAGATCCCCAATACCTGCTTGGGGACCTCCGTGGCCGCACCGCTTCTGGACGACGAACTTTGGCGAACGATCGTAAGCGTCCGGAGGCGTTTCGCAGCGCGCGCTGGCGAGGTCGGGGTGGAGCTGGCAGATCGCGCGTGTCGGCAGATCGCGCGCCGCAGTGCGTTCAGGCCGCGGATTGCGGGCCGAACAGCAGCTTCCAGCGATCCGGCGTCAGCTCGTCGACGCGGCTGGCCGGATGCGTGGCGACGCGCACGAG
>JAWXBP010000335.1 GCA_034440135.1 Planctomycetia bacterium | reverse complement strand
TGACGAATGACGAAAGAATGACGAAGCACGAATGACGAATGGCCGACCCGGTGCGATTGAGGCGGGGATCGTGGCTTGGGGAATCGCGTTTGGTGTTTCGTGTTTGGTGTTTCGTATTCTGCCCATCGGGGCGGTGGCGATACTGCGGGCGCTAGCGGCTCGCTGACCTATCGCTTGGCGAACTGCGTTGCTCTGACGAAGGCACGATACGGAAATGCGTGTAGCAAGTACCAGTAGCGCGAAGCCGGGGTGTAGCAGTGAGCCTGGTCGAGAGGCTCGGAGCGGCGGCGAATGATGTGCAAAAACCGCGAGAACGGCGCGAGTTGTCGCCGCCGGAGAGGGCCGAATTGGGGCCGGAGAAATAGTGTAGCAGTGGCGCGAGAATTTTCGCCGGGTGTAGCAGTGACTTGACGGAGTGCGGGGAATATGGGCGTTTCTAGCTGCTTTGGGTTTGGTGTTTCGCCTTCGGCTGTGTTTGCTGTTTGGAAAAACCTTTTTCAACCTGAACGCGAATAGGGACGGATTGCCGGGGCTTGGCGGCCGTGGGACGCGGAATAAGGGAGCGGAATTCGGAATCCGGAATTGAGCGCTCATCCCGACGAGCACAGAAGCTCGCAGCGGATTTTTCAACGCAAAGACGCCAAGGTGCAAAGACGCAAAGACGATCGGCTAGTTGCAAGAGTGCAAAAGTCGAAGAGTGCCAGAGCCGGAAGGAAGGAGCCGGGTTTGAACAGAAGCATGCAAAGCACGCGAATGGGAGAGGCTGACTGGAATGCCGACGGTGGAACCGCTGCAAGGACGGAGGCGGGCGGAATTTTTTAACGCAAAGATGCGATGGGGCAAAGTCGCGAAGAAAGTGCTAAACCCGGAATCTGGAGTTGAACAGAAGCACTCAGCGCGGCGTAGCCGCAACCGAAGGGAAGGAGGCGAATTGTTCACCACAGAGGCACAGAGGCACGGAGAAGATGGGGAGAAGCAGAAGGATTTGTTAGCCACCGATGAACACCGATGAACGCAGATAAAACGAGAGAAGCCGAAGAGAAGAACGTCCGCAATCAATAAAAGGCAAACGAACTCGCCGCGCAAAATCCTCTCGCGAGAAGCAAATTTCAAACGTTTGCAGCGCTAAGGAAGACGGGCCCCTTCGACTCGCTCTGCACGCTCGGTTCGACGAGCTTCGTTCGACTGGGCTCACGGCAGGCCCCGCAGGCAGGCAGAGCAGACGCGGAGTTTGGAATAGGTGCAAATGGCACCTCGGCGGACGCAACGACGAATCGGATGCGCCGAAGCCCGCCGCGTACGTACGACCTGTTCCTCCAGAAAGACGGTAGCCGCGAGTCCGCGTGTCGGCGTAAACTTGGATTCTCGTCATCTCCGCCTGTCGGGCCTACGTCGCCATGCCCCCCATAATTAACGTTGCCGCCTATCAGTTCGTAGACCTGTCCGATCTGAAGTCGTTACGCTCGCGCCTGCGCGCCCTTTGTAGCGATTGGCAGTTGCGTGGCACGATCTTACTGAGCACCGAAGGGATCAACCTGTTTGTAGCCGGTGAGCGCTGGTCAACGGACTTACTGCTGGCAGAGTTACGCAGCATTGCGGGTCTAGAAAATCTCGCGGTTAAAATCAGCGCGAGCGACCGACCTCCGTTTAATCGAATGCTCGTTCGCATCAAACGCGAAATTATCCCTTTCGGCGTCCCCGGCATCGATCCCGCCCGCCGACCAGCCGCGAAACTTTCGCCGTGCGAGCTTAAACAATGGCTCGACGAGGGGCGTCCGATCACCTTGCTCGACACGCGAAACGACTACGAGGTGAAGCTCGGCACATTTCGTGATGCATTGCCGATCGGCATTCAACACTTTCGACAGTTCCCGCAAGCGGCCGACCGCCTTCCGGCGGAGTTGAAGCAACGGCCGATCGTAATGTTCTGTACGGGAGGAATTCGTTGCGAAAAGGCCGGCCCCTATCTCAAGCAGCAGGGCTTTGAGCAGGTCTTCCAACTCGAAGGCGGAATTCTTAAATACTTCCAGGATTGCGGCACCGCCTATTATCAGGGTGAGTGCTTCGTCTTCGATCAGCGAGTCGGTCTCGATGCGGGCCTCGACGAAACACGAAGCGAGCAATGCTATGCGTGTCTTACACCGCTCACGGCATCGGAGCAGCAAGATCCGCGGTTTCTTAAAGGCACTTCCTGTCCGTACTGCTTTCTCACGAGTGCCGAGCAGCAGTCACGCGCTTTGATCGCGCGGCAACAATCGCTGGCAATGGCGACGCAGCCGCTTCCCGGTAGCGAGCCGTACGACAACTACCGCCCGATCGACGTGCCTGCGTCGGCCGACGGCCGGCCGCTGCTCGATTTTCTTACGAACACGTTTCGCCATGTCTTACGTGAACACTGGCTTGGGCTTTTTGCGGGCGGGTTGTTTTTGAATATTGACCGACGGCAAGTTGAGGCCGACCGTGTCGTGCAAGCAGGTGAACGATACTTACGTTGGGAGCCGAGGACCCGTGAGCCGGACGTCAACGTCGACATTCGTATCGTGCACGAAGACGAAGCCGTGATCGTGTTGAATAAGCCCGCCCCACTCCCGGTCCATCCAAGCGGGCAATTCAATCGCAACACGTTGACGCACATTTTAAGCGTCGTCTATCAACCGCAGCGTCCCCGGGCCGCACATCGGCTTGATGCGAACACCTCGGGGCTGATCGTTTTCGCTCGAACTCGTCATATGGCCGGACTCCTTCAGCCGCAATTCGCGCGCGGCGAAGTCGAGAAGGTTTACTTGGCGAGAATTCAGGGGCATCCGCCGGAGAACCGGTTTCGCTCGACGGCACCCATCAGTAGCGAGGCCGGCGAAGGGGGTTCGCGCGTAATCGATGAGCAAGACGGCCTGCCTGCAGTAACGGAGTTCACCGTCAGGCGGCGACTAAACGACGGCACCGCACTGATCGAGGCTCGCCCGCTCACGGGAAGAACAAATCAAATTCGAGTCCACCTTTGGGAACTCGGATGGCCGATTTGTGGTGAGCAACTTTACTTGAAGGCGCATCAATTGGGCGTCAAACAGACCGTCGCAGTGAATGATCCACCGTTGGAGCTGTTCGCAAAACAAATTGCCTTTACTCATCCGCTATCCGGCAAACGCCGCACTTTTGTAGCACCGTCGCCCCCGTGGGCCGACGAACTCCGCGAAAGCTAGACAGTCACGGTCGCAGCCTTCGATCTGCAGCGTGAGTTGAGCAATGCGATCGCGTAGCTTCGTGCTCTAGCCATTATTGATGACCACCGTGATTGGGGGCATGACTCATACCGGTTCGGATATCGAGATAACCCTGTCTGGAACGAATTGGAGTCCTTCAACAAATACCGGTACGATGTCGTTGGCCATAACTCCACATTAGAGGAAGTGCATGTCGATTCTTATGATAGGCATTATGCTCACGGCGGCAGCGGCACCGCCCGCTGCTGCAGATTCCAGTCACGACTGGCGACGCGTGGGCGTCGGCGCGTGCGATTATTCTGAAATCTCGCTCGCAGAACTCACCGCGCAACTCTCATTGAGATCAGACGTACCCATTCACTTGGTGTGCGAGAAGGCCGTTTATCCGGTGTTGCGTAACTTCAAGCTTTCGGAAGCCGCGACGCTTGGATCCGCCTTCGAACTGATTTCAAAGTCGATCCCCGGTATTCGAGCAAGTGATACCACTCACGGTGTCCTGTGGGTTGGACCCACGCCTGTAGTGTGCGCGCGGCCTTTGCAACGGAAGGTAAGTGCGATCAAATTTGTCGGGACGTTCGCTGAACTGGTTGAGAAGACACTTGCGGGCGATTATACCGGATTCGGCACCGGCACTTTTGCCGGCCTACGCACCGACGCCCGTGTCCTGCAAGTTCGATTGGACGACGGCAATAAGACCGCTCTCGAACTATTAGCGTCGGCAGCTGAGGGGGCGGAAGGGCGGTTGTTCATTTGTTTTTCAATGGCCGAGAAGGCGGACACGGGATCATTGCAGGTCATATTGCAATACCAGATAGGCGATATGCAGGGGGTTCTTAAACGACAAGAAGGTCGACGATTGCTGGGTCATCCCCGATGACCAATCCTATATATCCGCGTAAGTGTGGCCGCACGAGTTCCGCGCTAGTAGGTCGGTGGAACGCGTGGGCATGAAGCGCGTTGTGATGAACCTGCGTCGCGAAGCGATGGAAGCGTTCGGATTAGCGACATACTTTAAGGAGTCGTATCGTGGCACAGCAGAAGCGTCCGCAAAAGCAAGAAGGTGGTCAGCTCGACAAGGCTCTACGGGATGCGGCATTAACATTAAGAAAACGTTTTCAACTCGCGACCTCACCCACGGAACGGGAGGTTGTCGCAGTTCAACTCCAGGCCATTCGCGCAAAAATCCGCGCCCAAGGGAAGAGTTGACGCGGGCGGGCATTCGATGAAGGCGGAAGCTTGGCATCGAGCGTATGTCGGCGGACTGTGGGACGAGGTCGGACGACTGCAGTTCGAGTATCTGCTGGCCAAAAAGCTCGAGCCGCACCATTTTTTCCTGGACGTCGGCTGCGGTAGTTTGCGCGCCGGAGTTCATTTCATCCCGTACCTGCACCCTGGCCGGTATCTCGGGATCGATCACAAGGCCGAATTGATTCAGGCCGGCGTGCGTGACGAATTGAGTTCGGAATTGGTCGCCGCGAAGCAGCCTCGCTTCGTGGTTTCGGAAGACTTTGAATTTGATCGATTTGGCGTACGTCCGGATTTCGCTTTGGCGCAGTCGCTTTTCACGCATCTCAGTTCTGCATCTATCAGCCGATGTCTCACGAAGCTGCATGGAGTGCTCGCTGGAAACGGCGTTCTTTACGCAACGTTTAACGAGTGCGCGCGAGAGCAGGTGAACCCGTCCGAGTCGCATGACCACCGCGTCTTTCACTACACCCGCTCGCAGATGCGGAGCTTTGCCGAATCGGCAGGATGGCAGATTAAATACATCGGAGATTGGGGCCATCCCCGCGGCCAAAAGATGCTTGAGTTACGGCCCTCGAATTTCTCGGAAGCGACGCCCTCGCCGGTTTCCGCATATGCGGACCAAGACGATCGCCCGAATTTGCTGTTGCTTGGCGTAGGACACTCTGGCACCAGCGTCACTGCGAAACTGCTCGGTACGTTGGGTTGGAATCTTGGCGAGGTGGACGGTTTTTCGGAGAACGTCGTCATCCGGCGCCGCAACGCGGAGCTGCTAAGCGGCAAGCGCCCAGACCTGCAAAACCTGGCGCAATCGTTCGCCGACTTGCGAAGTCCTTGGCTCGTAAAGGACCCCCGCTTCGTGCTCACTCTGGATCAATGGCTTCCGGTTTTCCAAGCCTTGCCAGCCGCTGAACGGCCAACGTTGCTTCATCTAACTCGCGATATTCAAAAAGTGCAGAGAACCTACCTTGCCTATGGCGAGGTTGTGGAGGGAGCGCCGGGTATGTACCGGCATACGGTTCAGGAATTGTCTGAGATTGCCCTACGTGCGTACGGCACATGGCCCTTTGCGAAGCTGCATCTAGAGTTTGAACAAATAGTCGCCGCGGCTAAGGCGTTCAATATCGGGCGCGCCCAGCGGCGCGACACCGAATAAGACGAGAATGTTATTGACTCATAAGGAAGTGTTGAAACGCAACAAAAGACTGACGACCGCTGGGAAGTGCTGCGGGTTTCCGGTGGTGGCGGTGTTCAGGCCGTTGCCTCGGCACCGGTCAGGTAAGACCGCCTGCGCAACTCTGGTGACGTGCCTGCGCGGCGGCAAGCAGAGCACGGAACTGCGTTATTATCTCAGCAGCCTGGAGATGGGCGTCAAAAACTTCGCGCGCGCCGTTCGCGGCCACTGGGGCATCGAGAACAGCTGCCATTGGCCACTGGACTTCACCTACCGTGAAGATGAATTTTGCATCCGGGGCAACCAGGTCCGTGAGAACGTTGCTTCGCTAAATCGCTTTACGCTATCGTTTTTAATGCAGCATCCCGACAAAGCCAGCCTCGTCATGAAACGACGCAGTTGCAACTGGAGCGACAAATTCTTGACGCAAGTCGTCACTGGAGCAACGCTTTAGTGTGCGCCGGCCCTGCAACGGATGCGGAGGAGTTCATCGTTACGCGCCCCACCGATTGCCGAGATACGACTTCCACACCACTCCGTTTTCGGTCGGCCGTGATTAGGGGAGCAGGGAGAATAGGAGCGTCAGCGCGTCGCCCCGGGTGATGACGTCGAAGGTTGATAATGTCGCCGACTTGGGCGATTGGGCAGCATTGCTCGAAAGTCTGCGACAGTCAGTTCACGGCTCTCAGCACTCTCGGCTTGGGCGACGGTGCGAGCCAGCGCGTTGGGATCGCGCTTGCCCGCGAGGATTTGCGCGAAACCGTCGTCGAACTCAGTACGGCGCAATAGCGAGTTTGCTCGATGGCCTTGTCGGACGGACTTTCGTACCGGTCGAGATACCGGGGCGGCACTTGCCACCGGGGATTTTCGCCCGGAGCGTCTCCGTTTGATTGGCCAGCTTGTGTTGGTGCTGCCGACCGCATTCTGGCGCCAACCCTCACCCCAACCCTCTCCCGCGATCTGCGGCCCCTCGATCCCCGATGCTTTGCGCGCGGGAGAGGGGGCCAAACAAGGTTCTATTCTGTTCGATACCGGGGGGTTGGGTCGAGTACGGTCGCCTTCGGCGCGGACAAGGACTACCGCGTTCGGCCTTGGCGATCTAGGACTACCGCGTTGGGCCTTGCTTCCTCGCTATCGCTCGGCGGCCCGCCTTGCTCCGTCGCTATCGCTCAGAACAAGCGGACTACCGCCCTTAGCCTTCTTCCTCCCTAATCGGTCGGCGGCTGCGGTTGCTCCTCAGTTGCTCCCACCTCCACACCATGCCGCCCCGTATCGGCGAAGCCGAACCGGAGCGTGTCAAGGGATTTGAGACAACTGCGATACGATATTAGTGTCTTACATGAGCTGTAGCATTCGGGGTTCGGGCGCGTTTGCCGGCGGGTTG
>JAWXBP010000334.1 GCA_034440135.1 Planctomycetia bacterium | reverse complement strand
TCGAGCGGCAAGGCGACGACTACATCCTGAACGGCCGCAAGTGGTGGACGTCCGGCGCGGGAGACGCGCGCTGCCGGATCTGCATTTTCATGGGACAGTCTGATTCCGCGGCACCCTCGCACCAGCGGCAATCGATGATCCTCGTGCCGATGGACGCGCCGGGCGTCACGGTCCATCGGATGTTGACGGTATTCGGCTACGACGACGCGCCGCATGGCCATGCCGAAATGACATTCGAGAATGTTCGCGTTCCGGCAACGAACCTCCTGCTCGGCGTAGGACGCGGTTTCGAGATCGCCCAGGGACGACTCGGCCCCGGGCGCATTCATCATTGCCTGCGACTGATCGGCCTGGCCGAGCGGGCACTGGAGGCCATGTGCCGGCGCGTGCAATCACGCGTTGCCTTCGGCCGTCCGCTGGCGGAACAAGGCGCTCTCCGCGCAGATATCGCCGACTCGCGCGTGGAAATTGAGCAAGCCCGGTTGTTGATTTTGAGATCGGCCTGGCTGATGGACACGGTCGGCAACAAGGCCGCGCGCGCGGAGATCGCCATGATCAAGGTCGTGGCCCCGAACGTCGCCTTGCGCGTGCTCGATCGGGCCATTCAAGCGCACGGCGGCGCGGGCGTGAGTGGCGATTTTTTCCTGGCCGAGGCCTGGGCGGCCGCGCGTACCTTGCGGCTCGCGGACGGTCCAGATGAAGTCCATCGCGAAGCGATCGCCCGGCTGGAGTTGCGGAAGTATCCGTCGAATCCCATTTAGTTTCACCATGACCACCGATCTCAACGCCACCGCTCCGATCCGTTCCGGCGAAGAGCTGCCGCTCGAATCACTCGCGGCATACCTGCGGGAGGAGCTGCCTGTCAGCGACGAAACGCTCGACGTCGAGCAGTTCCCGGCGGGGCATTCCAATCTGACCTACTTGTTGCGGTGGGGCGAGCGTGAGTTCGTGCTGCGGCGACCGCCGTTTGGAAATCAGGTGAAGACCGCTCACGACATGAGCCGCGAGTATCGCATCCTGTCGCGACTCTACGTGGTCTATCCGCCCGCGCCGCGGCCGGAGTTGTATTGCGATGACGAGTCGATCCTCGGCGCACCGTTCTATCTGATGGAACGACGGCGCGGCATGATTCTGCGTCGATCCTTGCCGCCGGGCCTCGACGTCACACCGGCGCTCGCGCGACGGATGTCGTGCGCGTTGGTAGACAATCTCGCCGCCTTGCATGCGCTCGATGTCGACACGGTTGGCCTGGCGGACTTTGGCCGGCCGGAAGGCTACGTTGAACGGCAAGTGAACGGTTGGATACAGCGATACGAAAAATCGCAGACCAGCGACGTACCCAGCATGAATCGCGTCGCCGTCTGGCTGCAAGAGCATCGTCCCGCGGAGTCCGGCTGCTCCGTCATTCACAACGACTACAAGTACGACAATGTACTGCTCGCAGCGGAAGATCCAGCGAGGCTTGTAGCGGTGCTCGATTGGGAGATGGCCACGATCGGCGACCCGTTGATGGATCTCGGCACGACGCTCGCCTATTGGGTCGAACCCAGTGATCCGGGGCCATTGCAACAAGCGGCGTTCGGCCCCACCGCTTTACCCGGCGGATTGACGCGGCGCGAAGTCATTGCGCGCTATGAGGAGCGAACCGGCCGCAAAGTTGCTAACCCGGCGTTCTACTATTGCTTCGGTCTCTACAAGCTCGCCGTGATCGTACAACAGATTTACGCGCGCTTCGTGCGCGGACACACTGCCGATCCTCGCTTCGCGCAGCTCGGTCAGCTCGTAATGCTGCTCAGCGGCCAGGCTGATCAAGTAGTCGCTCGGGGTTGGTGAAGATGCCCGGGACTTCGACTATGTCGCTACGTATCAACGCAAAAGCGAAGGCCGAACAGCGTTCGACCTTCGCTTCCTGTGGGGGCAGGCTTCTTCTGTTCCGGCCCCGCGACTTCTATGTGATCGCTCGCTATTTCGCGAGCAGCTTTTGATCGCTGAACACCAGCGAGCGGACTTCGTTCTTGTTGTCCCCCGCGTCGATGAAAGCGAACCGCACCGGCAAATCGTAGTCGCCGACGCGCGTCCAGGTGTTGTAGCACATCATGCTGGACTTGAGCTCGCCCGTCTCCTTGTCCCAAAAGTTCACTTGAAACACTTGGGGAAGATATTTCCCTTCCGGATTGCGATGCACGTCGATCACGTTGATGCTAAACCGGCTCTTGCCCATTTGGCGATTGACCTGCGTGATCACGTCGGCGTCGATGCGATATGCGCTGTGCATCGAAGGATCGTCCTTGAACTTCACCAGCGAACCGAGGGGGTGATGCGTCGCTTCTTCGACCAACTCAACTTCGCTCTCCGGACCGTTGCCGGAGAAGCGATGTTGCACCATCGATTCCAATTGGCCGCGCGCCCAACCCAGGTCCAGGTCGCCAAAGCCGGTCAATTCCACTTCACCGTCGGCGGTGATTTTGGCTTTGCCTTGAGCGCTGTGTTCGCCGTCTTCCAGCGTCAGCGCGGCTTCGAAACCTGGGAAGCCGTCCCATAAAGCGCGTTGCTCACGGGCGTGAGCTAGCATCTGATTGCCGTCCGCCACGGGAGCGTCGGTCGACGACGTTTCACCGTTGCCGGCCAACTCGAACGTCAACGTCGAGTAACGCCGCACGCCGCGATAGGCTTTGCCTTGGTGCTCACCTTCGGTTTCCGGCTCATTGCGGAAGGCGCGGATGGCGTACAGCCCAGCGGCCTTCGCCGAGAATTCAACTTGTCCATTGGCGTCGGTCTTGAACAGTTGATCGGCGTCGTTCGGCGCGATGACCGTCACATCGGCATCCGCGACCGGGCTGCCTTGCCAGAGTACCGTCAACTTGACGTTTCCATCCGCCGCGGCTTCCGGCGCCACGTCGAAGGCCAGCTTTTCCGCGCGCCCGATCTTGGCGAAATCCGCGGCCTCCACGCCGTGCAACGCCTTGGCGTAGTATTCGAGCATCATCGCACCGGCGCCGCGATCGAACACGCCGTAAATGCATTCGGCCTCGATGCTACACGGAGCTTCACCGGCGAGCGTGGCGAGCCACGCGCCGCCGCTGGCCGATTGCTCCTCACGCAGAGCTAGGTCCGTCAACTGGCCCTGAAGATCGCGCCGCCAGGCTTTGCTGTGCGCGACTTTGGCCAACAAATTCACTTCGCCTGGCGCGGCGCCTTCGCTGAACCAGAGCTGCGCGGCGGGCTTACCCGATGCGTCGGGCGCGACCGCGGCCCAAATAAAGTGGGCTTGAGCGGCCGGCGCGGCCAAAGCCAGCAACAGCAGCGTTGCGGCGAGTTGACGTACAGTCCTCATGTGACGAATTCTCCTTCCACGGATTTGTGCGATGAATCAATTGGTTGAATATACGTGAGCTGCGCGCGATGCTTACTGCGGCCAACCGGCCAAAATGGCTTCGTGGCCTTCGCGCGTGGCAAGTGCGTCAAGCGTGGCTTTCGGAGTGCTATCAGCGACAAATCGAACGCCGCCGTCGACGAAAGCGAAGTTCGCTCCGCCGGCATGATCGCTGCGGAACGTGAACCACTCGTCGGAATCATTCACCAGGCGGTCGCTATTGAAGATGCCGTAAGTAGTGCCCCAACTCACGCCGGGGTAGCCGATGGCCCAGCGGGAATTGCCCCACATGACGCCAGGATACAATTTGCACGTCGACGGCCACTTGAGGTTGCTAAGGCCGTAGTCGAATTCGCCCACCATCAAGGTGTTCGATGTACCGTCCTTGCGGCTGATTTTTTCGAGCGTCGTCTTGGGACCCTGGCCTGGGGCGGTAATGGCGCCATTGTGCGCTCCCCAGGGGCGGCCCGATCCAACATTCACGGCGTAGCTGCCCGGGGCGCCGCGCTCATTGCAAACGGAGCTAGGCGCTTCGCGCGGCAGATTCATTGAGGTGCAGAGGAATGTTGGAATCGGCGTCGAAACCACTGCCACGTTGTCCGGATGGGTGACGTCTTTGGAAAAATCGTAACCGTTCTCCAGGGCGTTCTGTTCGATGTACGGCAACACCAGCAGAAAGGAACTTGCCGAGTGCAACGTGTCGGAACTGGCGCTGGGCAACGCTTTGTAGGTCTCGTGATACGTGTGAAATGCCAGCGCCGTTTGCTTGAGATTGTTCTGGCATTGCCCGCGCCGCGCTGCTTCGCGCGCGGTTTGTAGCGCGGGCAGCAGCAGGGCGATCAGAATGCCGATGATGGCAATCACCACCAGCAGCTCGACGAGCGTGAAGCCTAGACGTTTCTCCCGGCTGCTGATGCGTCCACGCTGGCGACCAATCGCAGCGCTAAGCAGGCCTCCAAGAAGCAAGGCGAACGTCGTCGGCTCGGGGACCGGGTTGCCTGGCAAGCTGGCGCCAAAGTTGTTGCGAACGGCATTCAGATCCTGCACGTTCACTTCCCCATCGAAGGGAAACGTATCGCCGAGGATTCCGTCGCCGGATTCGCCGAAATTGTTGCGCACAGAGTTCAAATCGGCGATGCCCACTTCGCCGTCGAACGGCGCCGTATCGCCCGGCAGCACCACGTCGTCAATCAACTCGTAGTCGATCAGCAATGTCGGAGGCGAAATCGGTTCACCCGTGGAAAAGCTGACATTCTCCTTCGTAAAAAACGCCGGGTACGACTCGGTTCCTCCTTGCCCGGATACTTCATGCAACGACGTGAGCATCAGCGCAAGCGCGCCGGTTTCCAATGACTGTTGCAAGTAGTCCACAACGCCCGGCAACTCAAGATCAAGCGTGAAGGTGAACACCGTGCCGTCGACGGCCGTCCCACCAGGCGACAACGGCGCCTGTCCTACGGCCCACGGCAGCGTATCGAAACCGAGTGAGACGCTATCCGACACGTCGACGAGTTGACCTTGGCCGCTGCCGCCCAATGCGAACGCGGCGCGGTCAATCGATGTTGGTTCGAAATTGCCGAAATAGGGCGTGCCCTCTTCGAATTCGGGTGCTTCCAAGTCGAGCGGTCCGAAACCGATGCGCTCGTAGCCGTTCCGAAACCCAACGCCGAACAACTCCAGCGGACGCCCCGGATCGCCGTCCTCGCCGACATACGAAGCCACGTTGTCGTAAGTGGGGTCGTACGCGATGTTGCTACCGCGCCCCACCGTAGCCGTCATCACCACCGAGTTAATTCGATAGCGCGATGCTTCCTCGCCCGATGGAATCTGGCTGGCGGTGTTGAAGCCAATCAACATTTGCGAAAGGCGGTCCTCGTCCGCGGAGCCTAGCGTGGCGAAGGTCGTGGCAAATTTGCCGTCGCCTGGCGAGAAGGCATTGGAATAGCCCCAACTATCCAAGTCGGGCAGATTCCATTGCACGGTCTCGCCAGCCGCCGGCTGAATCCACAGCGCGGCGGCGCCAAGGACGAACGTCAGGAGGTAGTTCCGCATCCTTGCCATGCTCATGCAGGCCGCCTCCGCAATTGACTCCAAACCACACCGCCAAGCGCCACGAAGGTCACGGCCAACAATGAGAGCGAGCTCGGTTCCGGAACGGCGGTCACGTCCAGCTCCAGTCGGACCGGGTTACCGCCTGTGAACTCTTTGGCTAACAGCCGGGAGTAATTGTCGGACAATCCCAACGTGGAAAAAACGAACCCGAGCTGACCCTTGTCGAGACCGGATTGCAGGTATTCGAGGATGGCTGGATTTGACAGGTCGACGTCGAACGTCAGCTCCGTGCCAGCAACCAGATTCGCGCCCGGCGCGAGGCTCGATACGCCGACCGCAAACGGAGACGACTCGAAACCGGCCGCCCCATCGTTCAAGTAGTCGACGCTGTTCGCCACCGAAATGGGGTCGCCATTGGCGCCGAAGCTGATGGGGCGCACATAGCGACCGGTCGGCGGGCCAAAACCGCGAGGATTGTTTTCCTCGTATGCCGGGGGCACGTTGTCGGTCGTCACGCCGAAGGCGAACGACGAATAGCCGGCCACGAAGCCGGCCCCGAACAGTTCGATCGGCCGGCCCGCATCGCTATCGGCGACATATCTGGCGGCCGTATCCTTGAGGTACGTCGCGACAGAGTCGTACGTTCCATCGTAGACCGGCGTGCCCGAGACGCTGGATACCGTGGCGACCAGTTTCACCGACGCGATCTGATAGTTCGCGGCGCCCAGGCCGGCGGGGACGGAACCTGAGCCGCCGTTCACGGAATCGTAAGCGACGATGAATTGGCCGTCCCGCTCGTCGAGGCCCTCTTCGCCAAGGGCCGAAAAGATGGGGGCTTCAATTTCGCTGCCGTTACCGGCAAACGGATAGTTCCAGCGGTCCAGGCCAGGCGCGGTGAATGTGATGGTTTCGGCTGTCAGAACAGCCGGGCTGGCGAGCACCGCCAAACAGCAAAGGTACGCGAGCGGCTGGCATAGTTTCATGGGGTGCGATCCAAGAAGTGAGGTTTCAGTGTTGCCGACATCAATGTCGCACGAACTAATAAATCATGAGATTCAGTATCAATTAGACGAGATTTTAGTCGTTCTGGCGACACTGTCAACCGTCTGGATCAAACACTGCACTTGATACGCGCGTCCGACATCGCCGGCAACTTTTGAGAAATCGACACGCGGCGTTGTTGACATTGAGTCTCAATTTATATATTCTGCGACCGTTCGACTACTGGACGTCCATTTTTTGGGGTCTTCTCATGACTGAGCAATCACCCATTACGTCGCCAAATCCGGCCGCCATCACAAGCGCCGTGCCGTTGCCGCAGGATTCGCGGATGCTGCGGTCGACGGAGATCTTCGCCGGGACCCGGGAAGTGCTGATCGCGCATGGCGACGAGTACTACCGCCTGCGACTGACGCGATCCAATAAGCTAATCCTGCACAAATAGGCGAAAACCGCCCATTCCGGCATGCTCCTGACGCTTCCGCGGCCTCTTCCCGCAATCTCGTCGGGCAGTGGCGGTTGAAATCCCGCCAGCCGCGTGGTATTGGTTGTAACGCTTCCGCAACGTGTAACAGCCACGACAGTTACGTTGACTGCACTGGCCTTGTGAACTGGCGACGCAACAAATTCGCCAGCTTGCCCAACCCCGCCATGACTTCACCGGGTGGGGAGTTATACTAAGAAGCTTAGGCAGAATGCCGTGCTTGCTCAGAGATCCACACCGATGCCCAAGGCCCTTACCATCGGCGGGATGGTCGTTTCGGCCGTCTTGCTACTGCTGTTCGGACTGGATCTAGCGATCGAGATCCCGTTCCAACGCGTTAGTCCGCTGATGGATATCGGCGTCGTGATCTGCGCGCTGATGTTGGGCTACATGAGCTGGTCGACGCTACGCGAGATTCGCTAGCGATCAGGCCGCTTCCGAGCGCAGGATAGAATTCGACGGGAAAGACTCCCGGCGGCGCAATTGGCCATCCACGAAGGCCTGCAGCGTGGAAGTCTGCAAGCGGCCCTCGTGGCGTCGTCGCTCTGCGTATGCCAGCACGCGATCGACCATGCGCAGGAATGAAGCGCCCCCTTCGACCAGTTTGGGCCCGTCCAGCACCCAGGTGATGAGTCCGCCTTGAGCGGCGCTGCGATCGATCCCCCGGCGGCTGGCCATCAGCCCTCCCTCGAAGTTCCGCCAGGTCGTTTTTACCTGCCAGAGGCCCCAGCGAACCGCGTGGGCGGTGTTGGGCGCTGCCATGCGCATCCCTGTCGGCCACCAGTTCGCACGACGAGCATCGGGCGCCGTGCTGCGGAGCACGCTCATGCCGGCCCTGACCAAAAGGTCGTAATGAGGTGCGGCGGTTTCGCGCACGGCCAATGTGCCAAGCTTTACGCCACGTTGTGCCGCCTGTTGCACGCGTTCCGCGAGTTCCCTGGAAAACCTGGCTCGGCCCATCGTCGGTGCCGTCCACGACGCCTCGCCCAGGAGCGCCAGTTCGTGCGGCAAGGGGTCCGAAAGCAGCCGATCCGTCATCAACGAGTGGGCCGGATCGCTCATGGCCCAGGTGCCGGCCACGCCGTGGTTCGCCAAGACTCCCAGCAATGCCACGGAGGTTGAATTCAAAGCCCTTTGGAGGTTCAGATCGCCGCGCACGTCGGCGGCGTCGACGTCCACGGAGACCACGAGCACTCCCGTTGGTGATTGTTGGGACATGATCTGGCTGACTCCGTTCACAAATGGCGAGTGGCATCCTGCTGGTTCTGTTTCTCGGCTTGCGCGCGCCGGCCCCTGCATCAAAATGGACAACTGGAAAGACTGGGCGCTCTCGTGAAGTTTGCCGGTCGCGCGTCTCAGGACCGGCCGCGTCACCCAATCGCGCTATCCTGGCCGCGCTCCGCCGCGAGGATCGCCGCTACCACTCCGGTCATCGTAGCTTCGCTCGCTTCCGCCCGAGGCGGATGTCCAGCAGCGCTCAGTACTCGGCTCGTAAGTGGGCTGATGCTGGCCAGTTGCGTGTTGTGAAGCCCCTCGCCAAACAGCGCCACCAGAGATCGGCCGATCGCCGAACTCGTCACCGTGATCCAATTGATGCGTCCAGCCGCTAAATCTTCCAAGATCGCTGGTTCGGGCGCTTTTACGTCCACGCTCCGATAGACGACGACCTGTTCGACCTGGCAATTTGCAGCGCGGAGGCGGTCTGCGTGAACCTCGCGGCCGCGACTCGCTCGGGCCAGGAGCACTCGCTGGCCTGCCGCCATAGGAACGAGGGCGTCGGCCAGGGCCTCGGCATCGAAGGCCGCGGGGACGACGTCGGCGCGCAGGCCATGTCGGGCCAGTTCCGCCGCGGTGCCCGGCCCGATGGCAGCCAGTTTCGTGGCGCCCAGTGAGCGCATATCGCCGCCGACGTGCAGCAACCGCCCCAGCAAAGCCCGCACGCCATTCGCGCTGGAAAACACCAGCCATTGAAAGTCATGCAGGCGGCCGAGCGCGGCATCGACCGTCGCCCAATCGTGTGGCTCTAGTAGATCAATCGCCGGTTGAAATAGCACATCGGCGCCGGCCGCCGCCAGCAAGTCGGCCAGTTCATCCGCTTGATGCTCGGGCCTGGTAACCAGTACTCGCTTTCCGAAGAGCGGACGTTCTGCAAACCAGGGCCTCCAGCGCTCTGCTGCGGCAACTTCGCCGACGATCACGATCACCGGCGGACGCAAGCGGTGCTGCGCCAGTGCTTCCGGCAACGCTTCCAGAGTCGTCGTTTCGGAATGCTGATCGGGCCAAGAGATCCGTCGCACGATGGCTGCGGGGGTGTCCGCGGGCTTTCCCGCCGCGATCAGGGCCTGGCTCCAAACCTTGGCGGTGGTGACGCCCATATAGAACACCAGCGTGCCGGGAAACTTGGCGAGGGCGCCGTAGTCGATCACATCGCCTGTTTGCTTCGAGCTTTCTTGTCCCGTGATGAACGCCACGGCCGAGGAGGCGTCGCGCTGCGTAAGCGGAATCCCCGCGTAGCTCCCAGCCGCGAGGGCCGCCGTCACGCCAGGGACAATTTCGTATGCGATGCCGGCCGCTTCCAACGCCTCCAACTCTTCCGAAACTCGGGCGAAAATGGTCGGGTCGCCGGCCTTGAGGCGGACAACTTGCTGTCCAGCCTTCGCTGCAACGACCATCCGGGCGTTGATTTCGTCCTGCGAAAGCAGCCGCCCACGCCCATGCCGGCCCAGACAGACAAGTTCTGCCCTGGCGGGAGCATGCCGCAACGTGCGCGGATTGACGAGATAGTCGTAGAGGACGAGATCCGCCCACTCCAGGCAGCGCATACCGCGCAGGGTAATCAACTCCGGATCGCCCGGTCCAGCACCGACTAGATAGACCTTGCCGGGCTTGGATGGGACGCTTTCGGTCATGTTATCCGCGGGACCAAGTTGCCCAATTGAAGAGAATTCAGGAAGGTCTCAGCTTAGACGCAATGATTGCTATGGCACAGCGGATCGACCGAATGACTCAATCCGGGCCGAATAGGCAGTGGTGACTCCTAAGGTTTAGACAGGTCCTGAATCTCCGCTTCTGGAAAAAGTCGACGAGCCTCAGCAACTTCGGCCGAGGTCATTTCCTTTGCGCTCCAGGAGTGCACGGCCATTTCGTCAAAGATAATCGGGCCTGGCCAGTAGATGTTGCCATGCGGCCCCAGCTTATGGCCATAGTGATTCTGATGTGCTTCCATGAAGTCCCGACGCTGCTGTATCCACCGCAGGTGGTAGGCGACCCAGCAAAGCGGTATTGTGCACACGGTGACGACCAGTAGCGTCCTCAACCCAAAGCGAAATCGGCGTTTCTTAGGTGCGTCCATCCCCTGAGTCTAGCAGGAGGCAGGAACGGCCAGCTATTGCTTAGAATTTGCCTCTGGGAGCTTTCTGTCTGAAATACGGCATCTAGACACAACCGCCCGTTTGACGATAAACTGTGCGATTCTACCAGTTTGTGGTCATCGCCCGGGCGGTTCTACGGCGGAGCCGGGTCGGGTCGGTTGTTCGGATCCGCCGGTGGGCGAGCTGAAAGGAGCGGGTGTGGTCAAGCTGAACGTTCGGGATCGGGAATCCATCCAGGAGGCGGTGCGTCGCTTCCGTAAGTTGGTGGAGCGGAGCGGGATCAAGAAGGAAATGCGCCGCAAGGAATACTACGAAAAGCCCAGCGAAACCGTCGCCGTGCCCGGTTGCGCGCCGAACGCCGCACCCGCCGCTTGAGAACGCCGACCGCCCTGTAGTCTTGGCGGGATCGGAGCGATTTTGCCGCCTGGCGCGGCCGCGCCGGTAACTTGGCGCAAAAAAAAGGCGCGGCAGGGTCCCCTCTAGCATCCAGCCTTTCCCCGCCGCGCCGGTGACCAGCGCCCCTCCCCAAGGCACTGATACACTCAAACCTAGTTCCGATGCGGGCGGCGGTCAAAGTTCCAAGCGGTGCTTCTAAGCGATGTGCCGGGCCGCCAGGGCAAGCTATCCGGTAGTGCCGGTCGCATGGTGCAAGCGCCGTCCCCAGGCGCTAAGTGTTTTCTCGGAAAGACTTTTTGGCGGATGAAATTCCGTTCATCGCCGAGCCGGGTTGTTTGACACTCCCCGCGCCGCCAGTAGAATGAATCCCAGGTGATGCGTCCGCGCGTCGCCGTCCGAGTCCTGCCGCCCGAGAGGCTCCTCCCATGTCGCCCTTCCTCGCGTTCTTGCCCAACATCGGCATCCCGGAATTGCTCGTCGTCGGGCTGGTGGTGCTGTTGCTGTTCGGTAACCGACTGCCGACGTTGATGCGTTCTTTGGGACGCGGCGTGGTGGAGTTCAAGAAGGGCGTGCAGGGCATCGACGAAGATTCGGCCGGTCGTGGCGAAGATCTGGATAGCGCCTCGAAACGCGAGTCGGCGCCGGTTGATTCGAGACGCGGAACGTAGCCCGTCGCGCCGCCATAGTTGCGCACTTGTTTCATTCGCTGGCACTTCATGCACGGCGATCCCTTCGCCGCTTCGAGTAACACGATGTTTGGATTGAGCCCGATTGAATTGTTGGTGATCGGCGGCATCGCGGTGCTGCTGTTCGGCAGCCGCCTGCCAGAAGTGGCGCGTTCGCTCGGCAAAAGCATGAACGAGTTCAAAAAGGGCGTGAATGACCTGAAAAACGAGGTCAACATCGACGACCGCCCGCGCACGTCGCAACAGCGTTTTCCCCAGGCGGACGATCGCGACGTGGCCGTCGCGCCGAAGTTCGAACCGCCAACCAGCGAGCCGATGCCCGACGTGAAGGAAGAACCTCCGCGGGACGAAGCGCATCCGGACGAACCGGTCGCTTAAGGCGCCACCAGCTGGATGTCCACAGCGCTACGATTGCGCGCAGCGTCAGGGCGACTCGCTAGTTCGCCAGCAGCCGAGCGGCCGCGTCGAGATACTCCAACGCACCATAAACCGTCACGGCGGCGCGCTTGACGCTGTTGAGAAGCGACGCGTCTTGAAGCGTCGCGGGCAAGGGTTGCGCGAGATAGCGGGCCATCTGGCCGTCGTGCCGCTGAAACGCGGACGGGTCAATGTCGCGCAGTAGTCCGGAGGGAGCGCCCGCCGCCTGGCTGGCCTTTCGACGTGCCTTGAAGCGAGAAAGATATTCGTACGCGAGCTTGTCCGCCGCGCCTCGCGGACCTGAATGCGCCCGCACGTTCGTCGCGTCGGAATAGGGCGTCCGCACGTTGGGCAAGAGCTGTTGGTTGAGCTTGCGCACGCGATCCTTGCGGAAGTTCGACCAGGCGCTGCTTTGCATGGCGTGTTCCGTGGCCTCCAAGTCAGCGAGCAAATAGACCGGGGTCGTATAGAAGGCCAAGTCCGCGGTGTGCGCCGGCGTCCAACGCAGTCCGCCGTTGAAGTAGCAGAACAATCCGGCGAAGACATGCCTCGGGACGTTCGCGTGATAGGGTTCGAGGAACGCGAGATCCTGACGGACGACGCGCACCAATTCGTCGCGTGAATTGGCCTCCCGCACGCCGCGCAACGTCGGTCCTTTCATGCCGAGCATCGCAAAATTGCAGAGCGTGTCGAAAATCCGGCTGCGCAGCCCCGGCGCCTTCCAGGTGGTCTTGTAGGTCTTTTTGATGATCGAATCGGCCGCCAGACCGGTGTGATAAACGCAGTCCCGGTTCAACACGCCGCGCAGCCGGCTGTAATTGCCGCCACGGAGAAAAATCTGCGCGTCGGTCATCAATGTGTATGCCAACGGGTCAAGGCGATCTTCCCATTCCGGCAGTTTCACATCCAACTGAAGTTCGCGGGCGATCGCGGCCACCAAATCCCGTTCCTCGCTCGGACCGGAAATCAACTCGGGCCGTACGCCTTGTTGCAACAGCAGGCCCAACACGAAGCGACTGTCGAAGCCGGCGCTCATGCCGAGTTGGCTCGCTGTCATCGGCGCGATGCTCAGTAAGCGTTCCACCATGCGCGCGTCGTCGGCCGGTCGGAGTGAGAACTCCGCGAGTCGCACGTGCTGTTGTTGGCTGACGATGTATTTCCCCGGGAACGGGATCTTGCGGACTTCCTCGAACAGCGTCGAGTCGCCGGGAAAATGGCCGGCCGTGGCAAGAATATTGAATCGCACCGGGGTAGGCAGCAATCGGAAGACGGCGGCCAGCAGCAACTGCATGTCGGACACCGCCCCGCGACACGCATAGATTTGCGTGATACCGACGGGGCTGACTTCGATCGAGCCGCCTTCGGTTCGAATCGCACAGCCCGTCAACAGCGGATGGAAGGACGTGGGCAGCAACTCGTCATGCACGATCGCCGCATTGCATTCCGGCTCGTCGAAGGCGATCTTGCCCACGAATGCGCCGTCGCGATAGAGGTGCAGATTGTCACAGGGTCGAAACGGCTGCCAGATCAGGGATTGGTTGCCGATACGGTGAACGACATGAGTTCCCCGCGCATACGCAGGCAACATCCTGGCCATAGTGGCCAACGCGCGTTCCGCCTCGGCCACCTGATCTGTCAGAATAAACAAGGGACTAAGAGCTCCTGGAGCCGTCCGCGGCCAGCGACGCGACGGAAGCGGGTACGAGCGAGGGAACGGCGCCTGCGCGATCGGACCAGCGGCGACGAAACGCCCACAGGC
>JAWXBP010000333.1 GCA_034440135.1 Planctomycetia bacterium | reverse complement strand
AGCTTTTAACCACGGAGAGCACGGAGGACACAGAGGGGGGAAGAGGAGAGAGGAAGCGGAGTCGTGGGCGAATTCGCTTGAATTGCTGCGCGTCGCTTTTGAGTAAAAAGCCCAGGGAAGGCCCTCGAAATCGTCACTATCACCGACGATTTGGAGGGCCTTCCCTGGGCTTAGCGGAAATGACGCTGTTGTACTTGAGCCTGGCTTATTTCCCCATCGCTTCCATGAACCGCTCGAACAGGTAGCTGCTGTCATGCGGGCCGGCCGAGGCTTCCGGGTGGTACTGCACGCTGAAGGCTGGCAGCGTTTTGTGGCGGACGCCTTCGATGGTGTTGTCGTTCAGGTTGCGGTGGGTGACTTCCAGATCGCTTGGAAGCGACTTCTCGTCGACCGCGAAGCCGTGGTTTTGGGAGGTGATCTCCACCAGGCCGGTTTCGTGGTTCATGACCGGCTGATTCGCGCCGCGGTGGCCGAACTTGAGTTTGAACGTGTGAGCGCCGCACGCCAGCGAAAGCAGTTGATGGCCCAAGCAGATGCCGAAGACGGGTTTTTTGCCAAGCACGCCGCGAATGGCTTCGGCGGCGTACTCGAGCGGTTCGGGATCGCCGGGACCGTTGGAGAGGAACACGCCGTCGGGTTTCTGGGCGAGGATTTGTTCCGCCGTGGCGTTGCCGGGGAGGATCGTGACGCGGCAGCCGCGTTCCGCCAAGTGCCGGGGGATGTTCCACTTCATGCCGTAATCCATGGCCACGACATGCGGCGCACTGTCCTGCGACGCGTGGCGTTCGTCGGGATGGAACACTGCGAGCGGGTTGAGTTTTTCGCTCCACTCCCGCGTTTGCGTGCCCATCACTTCCTGAACGAGGTCGCGCCCGACCAGGCCGCGACTGGCGCGGGCTTTGACCACGAGGCTGGCGTCGTCGAGGTCGATGGTCGAGAGTACGCCCTTCATGGCGCCTCGATCGCGGAGCCGGCGGACGAGTGCGCGGGTATCGATGCCGGAAATTCCAACGACGCCGGCTGACTTGAGATAATCGTGCAGCGATCCGTCCGCGCGGAAATTGCTCAACCGCCGGCTGTATTCGCGGACGACGAAGCCGGCCAGATGTAGTCCGGCGCTTTCGACGTCTTCGTGATTCACGCCGTAGTTGCCGATTTCCGGATAGGTCATCGCGACAATCTGTCCGCGATAACTCGGATCGGTCAAGATTTCCTGATAGCCCGTCATGGAGGTGTTGAAGCAGACTTCACCGTCGACTTCGCCCTCGGCGCCAAAGCCGCAACCGGTATAAACGGTTCCATCCTCTAATGCGAGTTTCGCGCGCACCGCCATCACTTAAAGTCCTCAGGAGAAACGGCCCGATACGTTCTAACGGCTGTGGGTCTCCGGGCAAAGCAAGCCTTCACAGGCGAGCGACCGTCCGGACAGCCTTTTAGAGGGCTCCTGTCCCGGCGAACAGGAGCCCTCACTTTTTGCGCCCGTGGATTTTATCACGCTGGGCGTCAGCGAAGAAGTGGCGCGGTTCCGCAGCTACTTCGCAGCAATTCAGTGCTGCCCGCGAAACACGCGAAATACGCGAAAGGCGTGTGCCCCTTCCGAGCTCTGATGTAATTGCCAGGCGGACTGGTGCCTGCACTTTGGGATGTGTCAGGTAAACAATCCCAGCGGCCCCCAGCTTTCGCGTGTTTCGCGGGCCACTCTGAATGGAGCTAGCGGCGTTCCGCGGGGCGATCCGCGGTGGATTGGTCGTGGAGTTGCGTTTCGTAGTTGTGGGCGAAAACGACCACGTGCCAGGGGTGGGGCATGCCGAAGAGGGGCATTTTCAGGAGGGAATCCTGGGCTGAGAGATGCCGCTCGCGCAGGTCGTACATCGCCAACGCCTTGACGGTCCGCTCGCGGCCATGCTGGCAATGGATCCAGATCGGGTAGTTCGCCGGATCGTCCAGAATCCGCTCCATTTCCCCGACGCTGGCGTAGTTCAGGTCCCAGGAGTCGTTCGGCGGGAACGACAACTCGATCAGCTTCGCTCCGGCCCGGGAGACCGCTTCGCGCTGGGCCTCGCTGCGATCGTTGCCCATTTCGCCGGGATAACAGAGATTCACGACCGTTTTGACGTGGTAGCGCGGGATCAGTTCGGCGAAGACGTCGCTGTCGAGCCAGGCGGAACGATAGACCTTGCCGGCCTCGTGGACCGCAAAGTGTTTGTAGCGCTGATGTTGGCGATACCAAACGCCGCTGGCTACGACGCCGACGACCAACAATGTCAGCAACACCCAGCGCCAGCGCCGCCCGGGAGTGCGCAGGGCGGAATCGTGTGTTGCTGGGGATTTTGCCGGATGCGTCATCGCGTAATCGTCTCGGTAGGCACGGGCTCGTCGTCTGGCCGGTGTATGTATCGAAATTGTCGCCGAGCGGCAACATGAGCCCGCGCAGGTTCGGTCACGGCCTGCTAAGCTGGCGAGGTATGGCAAAACGCATGACGAAGCAGCGAAAACAGGCCGCGCCGAGCGCCGAGACCCCGGAGGGGCCAGGATTCGTCCGGATTATCGCCGGCGATTGGCGGAGACGGCAGTTGCCGTATCACGGCGATCGGCGGACACGGCCGATGAAGGACCGCGTGCGCGAGAACGTCTACAACCTGTTCCAGCAGGTCGTGGAAGGGACGCACGCCCTCGACTTGTTTGCCGGGACCGGGGCGCTCGGCTTCGAGGCGCTCAGCCGCAAGGCGGTACGGGCGACGTTCTGCGAGCAACACGCCGGGGCCGCGGAGCAAATTCGCGCTAATGCCGCCATGCTGGGCGCGGACGACCGGGCGCATGTGGTGACGGGCGACACCTTTCGCTATTTTGCGACCTTTACGGACGAGCGCGAGCCATGGCTGGTGTTCTGCTCGCCGCCGTACGATTTTTACGTTTCGCGGCACGATGAACTGCGGGATCTGATCCGCGGACTCTACGACCGCTCCCCGTCCGGAAGTTGGTTCGCCATCGAATCCGACTCCCGCTTCGATGCGGCGACCTGGGACTGGGCGGAATGGGATATCCGCCACTATCCGCCGGCCGTGGTGGCGATCGCCGGGAAGTAGCGCAACAAAAAGAGCCGGAAGCGCGAATGCTTCCGACTCGGATTGAACGACTCGTGGTTCGTTGCGAAGACTATTTCGCACCAATGTTCGAATCGAAGACCCGCACGGATTTCCACGTGCTTTTGTTTTCTTCGATGAATTGCAGGTGCCGCGGGGCCGTCTGGTAGGCGTCGTGGGCGGCGCGATTTTTGAAGACCACGTGCAGGCCCACGTCGAAGTCGCGGACGTTCACCGGGCGATCCAGATCGTCGGCGATGATACCGGCCGAGTAGTAGACCGTGCCGTCGTGGTCGTTCAGGTACTTGTCGCAGGCCGCGGCCAATTTGGCGCGATTTTCCGGCGTGCTGTCACTAAGCGTGAAAAAGACCATGTGCGCTAACATTGGTTCCGCGGCTTCTCCCTTCTCGTCGGGGAAAGCGGCCGCGCGTTCCGGCAGCAGCCCTCCCTGAATGGTGATGGTGGCAATCAATACGGCCCCGGCGGCCGACAACAAGGCCCAGCGTTTCATCGCGGCGATCTCCAGAAGCGAATGGGAACGAAGGACCGGCGAATATAACGCTTTTGCCGGGCGAGGTCGAATCTCCGGCGGCACGGATGGCAGAGGAGTTAACCGCGAAATGCGCGAAAAAACGCGAAAACTGGGAGAGTTGCGATCGTCCGCCGATGGCGTTGATCGTTCCCGCTATTTCGAGCGGCAGCGGTGATGAGCGGCCCAGAACATTTCGCGCGATTTTGCGTTTTTCGCGGTTGCGCCCGTCTTCGTTAATCCCATTTCGCAACTGTGAATTTGACTTCCCCGAAAGAGTGACCTAGGTTTTCTTAGCCTGAAGTGCAGGCACACTCATCTCAAGCGACCCGTTCGGGTAAATCTGGAAGGTAGGTGGTAACCATGTCTAAGCTGTTCAATTTCCTGCGCGACGAAGATGGGGCAACTGCCGTGGAATACGCGGTGATGCTAGCCCTAATTCTGCTGGTGGCGATTGGCTCCATCTCGACGCTCGGAGCGCAATCCGGCGGCATGTGGGGCGGAATCGACGGCGATTTGACCGCCGCTGGCTTCGGCAACTAGGCGTCGCTTGGAGCGGCGCCGCTGGCAAGTTATGTAAGCGAGTCTGGCGGTGTGCGCCGAGGCCTGGCCGCGTAAGTGGTTAGGTAGCCGGTGTTTTCCGTTCGTGGTGTCGGTTTGGCCGGCGCAGTCGGCGGAGTATTTGCCGAGGTTTGGCCAGCTTGATAAGATGACGTGGTTACGAGCCACGAAGCCTGCCGGGGCAGCGGCGGGATCATCCGTCGTCTCCCCACTAATGCCATGCACGACCACTCCGGGTGGTACTTATACCTGGGTCGCTGGGCCGGGGTGCGCGTCAAGCTGCACGCCTCGTTCGTGTTCTTGGCGGTGCTGCTGGTTTACATCGCGACGCTCACGCCGGCGGCCCCCGCTCATGCGGCCTGGCATGCCCTGCTGACCACGCTATTGCTGTTTGCCAGCGTCGTCCTGCATGAATTCGGCCATTGCCTCGCCGCCTGGCGACTCGGCGGCAGTGTGAGTCAGGTCGTGCTTTTTCCGCTCGGGGGACTGGCCTCGGCGCATTTCGACGGTGAGCCCCAAGACGAAATGCGCGTCGCAATGGCCGGGCCGACGGCGAATCTGCTCGTCTGTCTCGGCTTGCTGCCGGTGATGTGGTCGATGGACGTCGAACTGATCCGATTGTTCCATGTGCTGCGGCCGCCGGCGTTGGGCAATGCGATGTCGCTTCGCCTGATCTTGGAGACCACCTTTTATCTCAACTGGGTGTTGACGATCGCGAATCTGATTCCGGCGATGCCCTTGGATGGCGGCCGCATTCTCCGCGCGGCACTGACGCCTTCGGTCGGAGCGAACCAAGCCTCGCTGGTAACGGCGCGGACCGGCCAGTTCATCGCTTTAATCTTGCCGCTGCTGGCTTGGGGGGTCGGGGTGTTCGACGTCGGCGCCAACTTTTGGGCGCCGGTGGCTGTCGTGAGCATTCTGTTGTTCTTCAGCGCTAAGCAGGAAATCGAGCGGCTGATGGACTCCGAGCAGGACGAAGGGGGCCCATTCGGTTACGATTTTTCACAGGGTTACACCAGTCTGGAGCGCCGCCTGGCCCCGCCGACGCCGCGCCGCAAGAACACGGTGCAACGCTGGCTGGAACGCCGCCGCCGCGCCCGAGAGCAGCTGCGTTTGGAGACCGAAGCGCAAGAAGAACAACGCCTCGATGGCATTCTCGCCCGCTTGAACGAAGTGGGCATTCAGAACCTCAGTTCCGAGGAACGCGACATTCTGCGCCGCGTGAGCCAGCGCTATCGCAACCGGTAATAGTTCGCCAACGACCGTGCGCGAACCGATGTGGCGTGCGAGCACTCCGGTATTTCGCGTGGACGTTCGTGCCCACACTAGGCCTTGTCTCAAAACGCGATTTTGACGTCATATCGCAGGTATTGTAAGAGGCAGGCCCATTTGATCATGCCGGCGAAGTTTCGGGTTGTTTT
>JAWXBP010000332.1 GCA_034440135.1 Planctomycetia bacterium | reverse complement strand
TGCTGAGGACGAAGGCCGGCTCATCAAGGCCTTCGATCGCAGCGGCATTGTGTTGTCACTGGTGAATTGGCTCCGCTGGCTGTACGTCGATCGACGTACCTTTGACAACCGGGGAGCGGTGGAGGGGCGTTTCGATGAACTCTTGCCGCGGCTGGAGCGTTTAACGGAATTAGCGTGATCCTCGGTCAAATGTGTGACAGTCGTTCCTCCATGGCATCGAAGCGTGCGTAGTCTGTGGGAGGCGTCTCCGACGCCGATGGGAGAGACTTGTTTGCCGTCCATCGCGAACGGGTGATCGACGTCCACTCCATCGGCGTCGGAGACGCCTCCCACAGTCTGAATCCAGGCCTCGGTTGACCCGTTTGGAACGACTCTCGTACAATAAGTGAATTCACCGCAACAGTTTACAGCGGAGTGGATGCCCACCATGCCCGTTTGTTTTTTTGGTCGTCAGCGTTCTGTTCATGCGTCGTGGTTGGCGTTGCTCGCTTTGCTCTCGCTGGTTGCTCCGGCAGCGGCGCAGATCAATGAGTTGAACGCCCTGCTCGATGGCGGCCGCAGCGCGCCCGGCGAAAAGCTGACGGTGAGCGCTCAATTCGCTCCCGGAGCGAACGGCCAGCCGGCGACATTGTTTGTCATCGCAGAGTTGCAGCCGGGCTGGCATACGTACTCTGTTACGCAGCCCAAGGGGGGGCCGATTCGCACGGCGATTAAGCTGGAGGAATCGGGCGAATACAAGATTGCGGGCGAATTTGCGGTGGACCCGCCTGCGGAATCCCGTGCCGAGCCGCTGTTCGGCGGCATCAATGTCGAGGAGCACCACGACAAGGTCGTGTGGTTTGCGCCGATTTCCTTCACGCCCGACGTGGATTTGAAGAATGTCGTCGTCAAAGGGTCGGTCCGCGCGCAGTTGTGCGACGCGGGCAGTTGCCTGCCGCCGAAGGACTATGCGTTCGAGGCGCGATTGGGCGACATGATCCCGGTGAGCGGTGCTCCTGCGGAAGCGCCGGAGCCCAAGCCGCTGCGCTCCCCGGCCACGCAAGCGCCAACGGTTGATGCGTTGCCGCCGCAACTAGAAGAGACGCCGGACGATTATCGTGCTTCGGGAAGCCATGTCGTTTGGCGAGGGCAGATTGAACCGTCGGTCGCGGCCCCTGGTGAGGTGGTGAACGTCCAAATCACCGCCGTGCCGGTGGAGAGCTATCACCTTTACGCCTACGCGGCGAAGGATCCACGGACGCCGCAGTCGAGCAAACCGACGTTGGTGTTGTTGACCGATCATCCGGAATGGGCGATTGCCGGCCCGGGCGCGAGCGCCGAACCGGTTGAAAAAGCGAGCGAGACGAGCGCCTCGCCGGAGAAATTCTACGAAGAACCGATCGCCTGGACGTTTCAGCTCACCGTGCCGGCCGACGCGCCGCATGGCAAATTGAGTTTGACCGGCATGGTGGGTTATCAAGCTTGCCTTGGCGGCGAGAACGGCGTCTGCGATTTCCCGTTGGCGGCGCAATTCAACGGCATGTTTGAAGTCGCCGCCGCGACGGGTAAAGAGGCTGCCCCATTGCGGTTCACCAAGGGCCGTTCGTACACCGAAGTCGCCAAGCTGGCGGACGGTGATAGCGAAGTTGAAGCTGCACCGCCTGCCCCGGCATCACGGCAAGAGCCGAGCGAAAGCGGCGCGCCCGCAGTAACTCAGAGTGAATCGGCGAACCTGCCATTCTGGTCGGCGATTGGTTTCGGGTTCCTCGGCGGGTTGCTGTTGAATTTGATGCCGTGCGTGTTGCCGGTCATCGGGCTCAAGGTGCTGGCTTTTGTCGAGCAAGCAGGCAAAGATCGCGGACATGTGTTTGCGTTGAACGCGGTGTACTCGCTGGGAATCATCTCGGTGTTTGCGCTCTTAGCGGGTCTAGCGAGTCTGGCTGGCTTTGGTTGGGGCCAACAGTTCAGCTACGCCAGCTTTAACATCGTGATGACGGCCGTGATCTTCGTCATGGCCTTGAGTTTTCTCGGCGTGTGGGAAATTCCGATCCCGGGCTTCGTCGGCGGCAGTACCGCTAGTGCCCTGGCGCGCAAGGAAGGTTGGTCGGGCACCTTCATCAAGGGCGTGTTGACGACGATTCTGGCCACGCCTTGCAGCGGGCCAGGCTTGGGAACGGCGCTCGCTTGGACGACCGGTAAACCGACGCTGCATGTGTTCGGAGTGTTTCTCAGCATGGGCGTGGGCATGGCCAGCCCTTATCTGCTGATCGGCGCGTTTCCGTCGCTGTTGCGATTTCTGCCGAAGCCGGGCGCTTGGATGGACACGTTTAAGCACATGATGGGCTTCGTGCTCGTGGGCACCGTGGCCTATATGCTCACGTTGTTGAGCCCGCCGCTGGTCATTCCGACTGTGACATTGCTGTTTGGTCTGTGGGCCGCGTGCTGGTGGATCGGCCGCGTGCCATACACAGCGACGCTCGGTGAAAAACTGAAAACCTGGGCGCAGGCCGCGGCGTTCTCCGCCGCGATCTTCATCGTGGCCTTCGTCGGCTGGGCGAAGTGGACGCCGGAGATCGTTTCGTTCGTGGGCATCAAAGAACTGATGCAGGAGCGCGAGGAGGAGGATTTTCGATTGAAGATTGCTCAAGGCGGCGGCGCCTTGGAGATTCGTCTCGTGGAAGACGCCAGCGCGGCGATTCCTTGGAACCCGTATACGGAAAAGACGCTGGCGGAACTGACTTCGCAGGGCCGCCCGGTGATGATCGACTTCACCGCCGATTGGTGCCAGACCTGTAAGGCGATGGAGAAGTTCGTCCTTAATACCACGGCCGTGCGGGAGAAGCTCAAAGAATTGGGCGTGGTGCCGTTGCAAGCGGATATGTCGGACTTCCCGCCGGAGCCCAGCGAATGGCTCAATAAATATGCAGGCACCGAGCAAATCCCCGTCGTGGCGATTTACGCCCCCGGGCAGACCACGCCGGCCAAGGTGTTCGTGGGCGGCTGCACGCAATCGCAGGTGTTGGAGGAGTTGAACCGGCTGACTCCGGCGGAACAGCGGACCGCGGCGCTGCCGCAGTAACTCCGATAGCTACGACAAGCTGGTTAAGCCCAGGGAAGGCCTCCCTTAACCGTTGCCGATGGAACGGTTTTTGGGGGCCTTCCTTGGGCTTTTCTTCGAACGACGCGTCTTTCGCCGTTCCACGCCGAACGTCCACATCGAAACTTGACATCCCCCCTGGAAACGCATAAAACAGGGTTGATGTCAGCTCGTGGCGTTCGCGCCGCGCGGATCCTCCCCGTCCGTTTGTCCCGCCTTAGGAGGAGAAACCGATGCTCACGCTGTTCGGCAACCGCCGCCACCGTTTTTGCGATGGCGTTTCGCGACGTGAATTCATGCGGATCGGCGCGCTCGGCTTTGGCGCCAGCATGCTCACGTTGCCGGACATCCTGCGGGCGGAAACCGCGGCGGGAAAATCGCCTTCGTCCCACAAGGCCGTGATCAACGTGTTCCTCGGGGGCGGTCCGCCGCACCAGGACATGTGGGAAATCAAGACCGACGCCCCGTCGGAAATTCGCGGCGAATTCAAGCCGATCGCCACGAACGTGCCGGGCATCGAAATTTGCGAGGTCTTCCCGCGCTTGGCCCAGATGATGGACAAGTGCGCGGTGATTCGCTCCGTGGTCGGCACGGAAGATCGCCACGACGCGTATCAGTGCAACACCGGTTGGCGCTTCAACGAGCTGCGCGTGCTGGGCGGACACCCGTCGATCGGCGCCGCGGTTTCGCGATTACAAGGGCCGGTCGATCTCTCGGTGCCTCCGTTCGTGGGTCTCGCCGAGAGAACTAGCCACGTGGAATGGAGCGATCCTGGTACGGCCGGTTTTCTCAATTCCGGCTACGGCCCATTCAAGCCGGACGGACCGGGCATGGCCAACATGCGGCTGGGCGAGATTCCGCTCGAACGGTTGAAAGACCGGCGCTCGCTGCTGGCTGGCTTTGATCGCTTGCGACGTGACGCCGATGCCACGGGGCAAATGGCCGGGATGGATGCCTTCGGGCAACGCGCTTTGGACGTGCTCTCGTCGAGCAAGTTGGTCGACGCCCTCGATCTCGCGAAGGAAGACCCGAAGATCGTTGAGCGTTACGGCGACGGCAAGCCGTACAACTATCAATACGACGGCGCGCCGACGCGGAACGATCACCTACTCATCGCGCGGCGGTTGGTGCAGGCCGGCGTCCGTTGCGTGACGCTGAGCTACGGCCGCTGGGACAGTCACGGCGCGAACTTTGATCTCGTCCGCGATCACGGCGGCAAGCTCGATCAAGGGCTGAGCGCACTGATCGAGGACCTCGAAGTTCACGGCATGTTGGACGACGTGACGGTGATCGCCTGGGGCGAATTCGGCCGCACGCCGCGGATCAACGCCCAGGCGGGGCGCGATCACTGGTCGCAAGTCAGCTGCGCGCTGATGGCCGGCGGCGGCATGAGGACCGGCCAGGCGATCGGCGAAACGAACCGCCTCGGCGAATACGCCAAGGTCCGCCCAGTGCACGTCCAGGAAATCCTGGCAACGCTCTACCACAACCTCGGCATCGACCCGACGACGACCACGATCGTTGACCCGACCGGCCGGCCGCAGTATCTGGTGGAACGCGGGCCGTTGGTGGAGTTGGTGTAGGACTACTTTTTGCCAAAGGGGACGGGTGCCTGGGGCAGGGGCACTTAGAGCTGCCTTGCAATGGTCGAACCCGCTGGGGCTTCGTTAAATCAAGATTGGACGCGCTGCGATGCCCCAGCCGTTTCGCGCCAATCGGACTACTTGGCATGCCTCAGCCCCAGGCACCCACACATTGGCAGGGATGTCGCGACGTCAACGCGATTCCGCCACCAGGTATTCCTTTACGAAATCTTCGTCCAGTGTCACGCCGAGGCCGGGGCCGTCTGGGACCGTGATCCAGCCGTCGATGGCTTGGATTTTTTCGTGGGTCAGGTTGTGGCGCAACGGCGAGTCTTCCACGCAGTCTTCGTAGAGAAAGGCGTCTTTGCAGGTGCTGAGCCAGTGCAGGCTGGCCGCGCCGGTGATGGGGCTCGTGTAGCAATGGTTACACAGGCGAGCGCCGATTTCCTCGACGCGTTGGCGGATGTAACTGGCGTCGGTGAAGCCGCAGCGGGAGAGATCGACCTGGTAGACGTCGAGGGCGTTGCGGTCGATCAATTGCCGAAAGCCGTCCCGGCCGCATTCGGCTTCGCCGGCGGCGATGGGGACCGGCGAACGATCGCGCAGCCAGGCGTAGCCGTCGTAGTTCGAAGGTTGCAATGGCTCTTCGAGCCAGCCGATGCCGAAATCGGCGAAGGCCTTCGCGCGCTGCAGTGCGGTGCGCGTGTCGAACACCAGTCCGGCGTCGATCAGCACCGTGCCGTCGCCAACGCCTTCGCGGGCGCCGCGGACGAGGTCGATATCCAACTGTTCGGATTGCCCCATCGGCTCCCAGCCGAATTTTATGGCCTGGTAGCCATAATCGCGCCAGCGCTTGCCGATTTCGGCGGTTTCGCGGCCGTTCTTGCCGAAGAGAATCGACGCGTAGGCTTTGATCCGCGCGTGATGCTGGCCGCCGAGCAGGCGGTGAATCGGCTGCCCGGACTTCTTGCCTTTCAAGTCCCAAAGCGCCATGTCGATGGCGCTCATTGCGGCGATGGCGACTGAGGTGCGGCCGTAGTACATCGTGGCACGGTACATCTTTTGCCAGACGCGTTCGTGCTCCAGGGCGTTTTCGCCGAGGAGGACGTGCCGCAGCCCGCTGGCGATGTTGTGGCTGAACGGGGCGTCGATGATGGCCTTGACCACCTCGGGCGAGGCGTCGGCTTCGCCGATGCCTTCGAGCCCGTCGTCGGTGCGCACGCGGACCAGCACGGCGTCCTGACTGCTGGCGGTCTTGGCCTCGACATTCTTGACGCGAAGAATCTGGCAAACGATTTCAACAATACGCATGAGGCCTCGGCGGGCAAGTGGGAAGCATTCGGGCGACGTCATTCGGGTTATTTACCACGGAGGCACGGTGAACACGGAGGGGAAAGTCTTTTTAACCGCGGAGGCGCTGAGTCGCGGAGGGGGGAGAGGGGGAGTTGGAGTCTTTCCAATTTTCAGTGTTCCTAAGACGGCACCCATCACTCAACCTTCTGCGTCTCCGTGCCTCTGCGGTTCAAACGGACATTCCCCGTTCCGTGGTCTCAGTGGTGAACATTTGCACGACCCGGCTAGCATAGCGAACCGTGTCGCGGAGTTCCAAACCTTGGAAGCGCGGCTCATGGGAAGTAACCGGGACGTCGGCTGCCGGCGGCAGGGGATGATGAACGTCGCGCAAGCGGCCGCTCTGTGTGTCGGCTTGGCGGCCGGCACCCGCTTCGCGCGCGCGTCCAGATCTCCCCCCGGGAGGTCGCTCGATCGCCGCGGCCCCTGCACATTCGCTTTGGCCGACCAAGCGTCCTCTTGGACGGTCGCCGCCGTGCGATGGCCAAGGGAATGGCCAGGCGCACTGCAACACAGAAAAACCGTCACAACCGGATCATCGGCGCGCCAGTCGCCCAACTTGACCGTGCCCCCTTGTCAGTCAGGAGGTATCCCCCGGGAAGGTGGTCAAACAATCGCCAGAAAGTGCAAAAAATCCACGGCAACTACTCTTTATGGGGGATTAGGGCTGCTATGATATCTAGGAAGAGGGAGCAGCTAACCCGCCAAATGTGGGACACGGCCAATGACGGTCGACCCAGTTTCACTTCCGATTGCGGGCGCGCGACCGAGCGCGGAAGCGCTGGTTGCGGAAAATCGCCAACTCCGGGCGCAGCTCGCGGCGTTGGAGAACCGCATTTCCGCGGCGCAACGAACCCGTGCGCCGACGGCCTCCCCGCGACTTGCATCGCACCCCTCGCTAGAGCATTTCCAGCAGGTGGTTCAGCATGCCCCAGTGGCGGTGTGGCAGATAAGAGCCGATGGCATCGTCACACTCAGCGACGGCCAGGCATTGGCGGCTCTTGGTATGGCGCCGGGACGTCTGGTCGGAAAGAACTTCTTTGAGGTCTATGCGGATCAGCCAAAAATCGTCGACGAGGCGAAGCGAGCGCTGGCGGGCGAGGAATTCGGAGACATCGGCGAGTTCCTTGGACGGACTTTTGATTTTTCTTATCGCCCGATTCGCGATGCGGACGGTCGAGTTCAGTTCGCACTGGGCCTGGCCGTCGACATTACGGAAAGGGTGCAGGCCGAAGCCGCGCTGAAAAAGGCTCACAACGAATTAGAGCAGCGGGTCGAGCAGCGTACGCGAGAGCTTTCGGAGACGAACTCGCAACTCGATTGCGAGGTCAATGAACGCAAGCGCGCCGTCACCGCGCTCGAGGAGCGCAATCGAGTCTTGCAGTCGATCTTGGCGAGCATCGCCGATGGCGTGTGCGTGTGCGATATCGACGGGCGTTTTATCGTCTTCAATCCCGCGGCAGCGAGGATACTCGGGCGCGGCCCGATTTCGGATCAACCGGACGCCTGGAGCGAACACTATGGGCTCTACCTCGCGGACGCCGAAACGCCGATCCCAGAAAGTCAGCTTCCCATGGTCCGCGCGTTGCGCGGCGAAGTCGTCGTCGAAGAAGAGATTTTCGTTCTGCACGACGAACTGTCGGCGCCGGTGTGGTTGAGCGTGAATGCGCAGCCGGTACGCGATTCCGAGGGGCGCATTACCGGCGCCGTGGCGGCGTTTCGCGATTTCACGGAAGCGAAGCAATCGCGGGACGCGCTGAATAACGAGCGGCGATTTCTGGAATACGCCCTGGCGGTTCATGAACGGGATCGTCAATTGATCGCTTACGAATTGCATGATGGGCTCGTGCAAGAGATTTCCGCGTCGCTGATGTATTTGGAATCGCTGGCGCTGCGTTTGACCGGAATCGACGACAAATCGCGCGACGACTTCGCGACGGTCGTGCAGATGCTGCGCGACGCCATGCAAGAAGCGCGGCTGGTGATCAGCGGGTTGCGTCCGCCGATTCTTGACGAGCAAGGCGTCGTGGCGGCGATCGAGTATCTCGTTCACGAACAAGTTGGCTTTGGCGCTCCGCCGATCGCGTTCACACACGAGGTGTCTTGGAAGCGACTGGATTCGCTGCTGGAGGCAATGCTGTTCCGCATCGTGCAAGAAGCGCTCACGAACCTGCGCACGCACAGTCAGGCGGAGCGCGGCGAGGTCACGTTACACGAGGCGAACGGACGCATTCGGCTGACGATCTCCGACGACGGCGTGGGCTTTTCGCCGAGGAAGGTCTCCGAGAATCGCTTTGGTTTGCAGGGCATTCGCAAGCGCGTCGCGCTCTTGCGCGGGCGAATTGATATCGATAGTGCGCCTGGGAAGGGTACGCGGCTGACGATCGAGCTACCGATCGAGCTCGGTCCGGCCACGGTTCGCAATCCATAGAGGGCCGTGATGAGCATTCGCATTCTGGTGACCGACGATCACGAACTGGTCCGCTCGGGAATTAAGGCGATGTTGGCGGGCACGGAAATCGAAGTCGCCGCCGAGGCGACGACGGGTGCGGAGGCGGTGGAGCGCTGCGCCGCCGAGACCTTCGATGTCGTGCTGCTCGATATCCGTATGCCGAATGGCGACGGCTTGCAGGCGCTGACCCGACTACGGCAGGACCACCCGAACTTGCCGGTGCTGATGTTGACGGCCTTCGAGAATCCGACCTACGTGGCGCGGGCCTTGGCGCTGGGCGCGACGGGGTACATGCTCAAGGAAACGCCGCGAGAACAATTACTGGCGATGATTCGCAAAGCGGCCCGTGGCGAAGAATGCTGGTCGCGCGAGGAATTGCGTCGCGTCACGGGCGCGCTCTCGACACCGCGCATTTCCGGCGATCTGGACGTCCCGCTCACGCAACGGGAATCCGAAGTGCTGCGGCAACTCGCTTTCGGCCTGACGAACAAAGAAATCGCTCAAGCGCTGGGCATCAGCTACGAAACGGTCAAGGAACACGTGCAACATATCTTGCGCAAGATCGGCGTTTCGGATCGCACACAAGCGGCCGTGTGGGCGGTGCGCAAGGGGTTGGTGTAATTGCTTTGAATGGGCGATCTAGAGCCGCTGTCGTGGGCGGCGTCCGACCGTGCGACAATTTGGCTCCGCTTCGTCCGCGAATGGAGACCTTCGGTCGGGCCGGTGTCACGGTCGGGAGACCGTGACACAACAAATTTAGATCTCGCGCGTTTTTTTGCGCTGGTTTTTGAATTGCTTACGCGCTCGGCGCCATCGCTGATTTCATCGATCTTGGCGGTTCAGAACGGCCGAGCGAGAGCAACACGCGCAGTGCTTCGACGAGCATCAGCGCCGCCAGGGCGATGAGCACCAGGCCGACCCAGGTCGTTGTTATGCGCCAGCCGTCTTTGCCGTCCAGAAAATTGCCGCGGACCATGAGGATCAGCGCCCAGGTGCTGACCGTGTACATCCAGGCCGCCGGCAAGCCGACGACCAGCCAGACCCAGGCGGCGCGTTTGGTTTTCCAGAGCCAGACGGTCACGCCGAGCAGCGTGAGCGCCGCGAGCAGTTGATTGCTCGCGCCGAACAGCGCCCAATAGGTGCGCCACACAGGCGTCGGGTTGCCATCGGGACCGAGCGACGTCTGCATCACGAACATAAGTGGCACGCCGGCGGTGAGCCCAGTGCCGAGCCAACGCCCGGCGGCGTTGTGCAGGCCGGTGAGTTCTTGAATGATGTAGCGGCCCAGCCGCGTGCAGACGTCGAGCGTGTCGTAGACGAACGTCACGAAAGCCATCAGCGCGAAACAGACGACGAGCTGCGGATCGAGGCGGAGGCCGCCGACGCCAACGCCGGAAAGCAACGTGCTGAGACCGTTGGCGTAGATGTTGTTCGGACCGCTCGTCAGCAACGGCGAATCGGCCGTCAGCATCATCACGCAGCAGAGCGAGCAGATGGCGACCATGGCTTCCAAAAGCATTGCGCCGTAGGCGATCGGCTTGGCGTCGGTTTCCACGCGGAGTTGCTTCGAGGTGCTGCCCGAGGCGATCAGCGAGTGGAAGCCTGAGCAGGCCCCGCAGGCGATGGTGATGAACAAGATCGGCGCAAGCGTTTCTCCCTTGGCCGTGGTCCAGCCGGTGAACGCAGGGTATTTCACTTCGGTGCCGGAGCCGACGACCATGCCGATCCCGAACGCTGCGAGAGCGACGTACAGGAAATAGCCGCCGAGATGTCCGCGGGGTTGCAGCAGCATCCAGACGGGCAATACTCCGGCGACGAGACAGTAGCCCAACAACAACACGTCCCAGGCCTGCCGCGTCGTGGTTTCGGAGGAAAGGCCGAGCATCGCTCCTAGATCGAAGGGCCAGGCCTGACCTTTCCAAATGGCCAGGCCCACGAGCGGCAGAAACAGCACCGTCGCCCAACCGACGGTGAGCCGCGTGTAGCGCAGTAGCAGGCCCATCACGATCGGGAGGGCCAAATACATCAACGACGAACTGGCGATGCCGGCGCCGGTGACCTCTTGCCCGCTTTCCAACGTCTGTGAACCGACGAACGAGGCGGCCGTGATATCGGTGAAGGCGACGATGATGTAGACCAACGCGATCCAGATGAACGCCAGGAAGAGCAAGTACGAGCGCTTCGACATGTGGTCGCGCACGACTTCGGCGATCGACCGGGCCTGATGGCGAATCGAGGCCACGAGCGCGGTTAGGTCGTGGACGCCGCCGATGAGGATCGAGCCGACCAGAATCCAGATCAGCGCCGGCAGCCAACCAAAGGCGATGCCGGCCAGGATCGGGCCGACGATCGGCCCGGCGGCCGCGATCGCCGAGAAATGCTGGCTGAGCAGGAACTGCGGTTCGGTCGGGATGAAATCCAAATCGTCGCGCAGGGTGTTGGCTGGCGTCGGCCGGTTCGGATCGAGGTCCAACAGCCGCGCGAGCAAGCGGCCGTAAGTGAAATAAGCCACGATCAGGATGACCGCGGAGACCAGTACGATGGGGAGCAGCACCATATTTCGTTCGCCGCCAGTGGTCGTCGCGCAGGCGGGCGAGAACCGTCCGCCGCTCTAGCTAACCATAACGCCTGCAAGCATCTACGGCAACCGAAGCCCGGTGGACGGTGGGCTGGGGATACCTATAATGGCGACGCTGCAAAGTCACACGACCTGTGGGAGGCGTCTCTGTCGCCGCTGGTGACGACGTCGTGCGAGATACGATGTTTGTCTCTGTCTTCAACGTCCGTTTCATCGGCGTCGGAGACGCCTCCCACAGTTGATCGTGAGCAACTGGGCGTAGCTCCAGTTGTCACCATTGCATCCAAAGAAGTACTGATCACCTTCCCCTCGTGCCTTCGAGGTTTTTGTGTCCGCGAAAACTGAAACAGTCGTCATCATTGGCAGTGGCCCGGCCGGTTGGGCTGCGGCGATCTATACCGCCCGGGCGAACTTGGAACCGCTCGTGTTCGAGGGCGCGATCACTGAAGAGAACCGCATCGCCGGTACGCTGCCGCTCGGGCAATTGGCGCTCACGACCGAGGTCGAAAATTACCCCGGCTTTCCGGCTGGGAACATGGAGGAATACCTCGATCGCGCGATGGCGGAGGACAAGCGACAGATGATGCCGCCGCATAGCAAGCATGGGATCAGCGGTCCCGAACTCATGGAGTTGATGCGGCAGCAGGCGGTCAATTTCGGCACGCGGATCATCACGGACGACATCGCCAAAGTCGATTTGAGCAAGCGGCCGTTCAAGCTGACCACTTTGGAAGGCCAGGAGATTGTCGCCAAATCGGTGATTGTGGCGACCGGCGCGCGGGCCAACTACCTGGGGCTGCCGTCGGAGGACCATTACAAGAATCGTGGCGTGAGCGCGTGCGCCGTCTGCGACGGGGCATTGCCGCGGTTTCGCAACAAGCCGCTCGTGGTGGTCGGCGGCGGCGATTCGGCCGTCGAGGAAGCGACGTACCTCTCAAAGTTCGCGAGCCGCGTGTACATGGTGCATCGCCGCGACGAACTGCGGGCGTCGAAGATCATGGCCGCTCGGGCGCTGAACGATCCGAAGATCGAAATGGTTTGGAATAGCGGGCTGGACGAAGTGCTCGGCAACGACAAGGAAGGGGTGACCGCGGTCCGTGTCAAGCAAGTCAAAGGCGGCGAGCCGCGCGAACTCCCGGCGTCCGGATTGTTCCTGGCAATCGGCCACACGCCGAACACCGTGTTCCTCGACGGACAATTGGAATTGACCGCGAAGAAATACATCCGTTGGACCGTGCCATTCCGCACGAACACGAGCGTGGAAGGGGTCTTCGCCGCCGGCGACGTCGCCGACGACTACTACCGCCAGGCGATCACGGCCGCTGGCTCCGGCTGCATGGCGGCGCTCGACGCGGAACGCTGGCTGGCGGGACAAGGAGAGCATTGAGAATGACGAAGTTCTAAATTTGAATGACGAATCAATTTCGAATGCTTGAATGACGAATGGAGTCGTTTTGCATTGCGTCATTCGTGATTCGGATTTGACTCGTCATTCAGATTTAGAAATTAGACCTTCCGCCCAGGTCGTCTGACCTTGAAAGGATTCGTTCTCCCATGGATCGCTTGTCCGTTGTCGAAGCGCGGCGTGCTGAGGCGGTGGGGCGCGTGGTGCGTTTGCAAGGTTGGGTGCGCACGCGGCGCGACTCCAAAGGCGGTTTCTCGTTCATTGAATTGAACGACGGAAGTTGCCTCGGCAATATTCAAATCGTCGCCGACGGGCAGTTGCCGAACTACGAGAGCGAGATCAAGCACCTTTCGGCCGGGTCGAGCGTCACGGTCGAAGGGGAGGTCAAGGCCTCGCCTGCCAAGGGACAGCAGACGGAGGTGCAGGCGACCAACGTGATCCTCCACGGCACGTCGGATCCCGAAACGTACGTGTTGCAGAAGAAGCAGCACACGTTCGAGTATCTGCGGACGATCGCCCATCTACGGCCGCGGACAAACACGTTTGGCGCCATCGCCCGGGTGCGGAACTGCGTGTGCCGATCGATCCACGACTTCTTTCAGGAGCGCGGATTTCTCTACGTGCATCCGCCGATCATCACGGCCAGCGATTGCGAAGGCGCCGGCGCGATGTTCAAAGTCACCACGCTCGATCTGGATAAGGTCCCGAAAACCGGCGCGGAAGGGCAGCCGAAAACCGTCGACTATGCACAGGATTTCTTCCAGCGCCCCGCGTATCTGACCGTGAGCGGGCAGCTGGAAGCGGAAATCTTCGCCTGCTCGCTGGGCCGCGTGTATACGTTCGGGCCGACGTTTCGCGCGGAGAACTCGAACACCTCGCGGCACCTCGCCGAGTTCTGGATGGTGGAACCGGAGGCGGCGTTTTTCGAGCTGGTCGACAACATGGACCTGGCCGAGGCGTTTTTGAAGCGCATCTTCGGCGACGCCTTGAATCGCTGCGAAGAGGACATGCAGTTCTTCAACGAGCGGATCGACAAGACCACGATCGAAACGCTGACCGGCATCGTGAATACCAACTTCGAACGGCTCAGTTACACCGAGGCGGTCAAGATTCTGGAGTCCTGCGGCGAGAAGTTCGAGTTCCCGGTGACTTGGGGCATCGACCTGCAAAGCGAGCACGAACGCTATCTCACCGAAAAGAAGTTCCAGCGCCCGGTGATCTTGCATGACTATCCGCGCTCGATCAAGCCGTTTTATATGCGGGTCAACGACGACGGCAAAACGGTCCGCGCGATGGACGTGCTGGTGCCGAAAGTGGGTGAGATCATCGGCGGCAGCCAGCGCGAAGAGCGGCTTGATATTCTGGAACAACGCATGGCGGAGCAGGAACTCTCGAAGGACGATTACTGGTGGTATTGCGATCTGCGCCGCTACGGCACGGTTCCGCATAGCGGGTTCGGCCTCGGCCTGGAACGCGCCGTGCAGTTCATCACCGGGATGGCGAACATTCGGGATGTGATTCCGTTCCCGCGGACGCCGGGGAGCGCGGAGTTTTGACAGTGAGTTGGCACCGTTGTTTCAAGGAGCATTGCTGTCGCCGCTAAGCCCAGGGAAGGCCTCCGGTAACCGTTCCATTGGCGGGCGTTTCTGAGGGCCTTCCCTGGGCTTTTTCATTTTCACGCGCCGTTCGCGCATAGACCGCGTTCTTCTCGCGGCTTTTGCGGTTCCAATTCTCCGGTCGGACCGATCGTTACGACCGGCCGAAACCGTGGCTACAATGGATCAGCAAAGTTATGCTGGAAAATCCGCGATGGAAGAATAGAACGATCGGCCAGGATGCGCCGTTCGCCGGTGCGCGCCAGGGCGCGGCGCCCGGCCTGCTCCTCCCTCGCCACGCTACGGAACAGCAAGGGCCCCGACTCCGTGTCCGACACCCCGAACTTCGGCCAGCTTGAATCCCCGCGCCCCGACTATGCGGCGACGGACGAAACGCCGCTGCGCATTGCCGTGTGGGGAGACTTTTCCGGCCGGAGCGGTCGCGAGGAACCCCGCAGCGCGGACGAGCTGAAATCGCTCCGCGGTCGCAAGGCCGCATTCGACGACCTGGACGAGCTGATCGAGGAGATCGGCCCCAAACTGGCGTTTTCCACCTCCGGGGGCGATGAAATCGAGTTGGAGTTCCGGGAGCTGGACGATTTCCACCCGGATCCGATTTATAAAAGCGCTGACGTCTTCAACAAACTGGAAGACTCGCGCGACGACCGAGTGAATTCGCCGGCCGCGCTGCAGATGCGCGAATTGCTTAGGCATTCGGCGTATCAATTGCTGGAAAGTGCGTGGCGAGGTCTGGCGTTGCTGTTGCGGCGGGTGTCGAAAGATCGCCGCGTGCAGGTGCTGCTGTTCGACGTGACCGCCGAGGAACTGCGGAGCGACCTCGCGGCCCAGGACGACCTCGCACAAACGGCGATCTTCGATCTGCTGGTGAACAAGTCGGCGCAGGCGCCTGACGGCATCCCTTGGGGGATGATCGTCGGATTGTATTCCTTCGGGCTTAGCGAAGAAGACGCCGCGCTCGTGGGACGCCTGGCGAAGATCGCCACGTATGCCGGCGGACCGTTCCTGGCGGGAATGGAAAGCGACGTCACGCGGCTCGATAGTTACGAGCTGCCGGACGAACTCACGGCGGCATGGAAAGCATTGCGCGCCTTGCCGGAAGCGAGCTACGTTGCGCTCGCGACGCCGGGATTTCTGTTGCGTCCGCCGTTTGGCGACAACTATCGCCCGCCCGATTCGATTCCGTTTGAGGAATTCGACGGCCGCCCGGAGGGGTATCTCTGGGGCAATAGCGCCGTCGCCTGCGCGACGTTGTTGGCGCTGGGCTTTATGGAGTCGGGCTGGAAGATGAATCCGGCCGCGAAGCGCGTGCTGGATAGCATGCCGGTCCATGCTTATCGGGACGAGCATGACGAGGACGTCGGTGTCATCACCGAAGTGCGTTTCACTTCGGCCGTCGGCACGGAATTGGCCAAGTTGGGCCTGATCCCGGCGTTGTCGTTCAAGGGGCGCGACCTCGTCGAGTTGGCGGCGATTCGATCGCTGTCCGCGGAGCAACCGCTGCTGGCGGGCCTCTGGACCGGCGGCGGGAAAGTCAGCTTCGCCTCGCCGACCGAAGCGAAGTCCGATACCGTGAAACTCAAGGGCGGCCCGGCGCCGAAATCGACGACCGTGAGGTCGAACGATCCGGAAGTGGACGACGACCTGGCGTCGCTGTTGGCGGCCGGCGACGATGACGACAATTCGTCAAGCGACGATGATGATACGAGTTCCGACGATGATTCGAGTTCGGACTCGGACGACGACGTGAGCCCCGCCGCGGATGACGACTCCGGCAGTGATAATAGCGATCCCTCGGACGACTCCTCCGACTCGAACGAAAGCGCTTCGAGCGACGACAGCGACGATCTGGACCTCGATGCGCTGATGGCTTCGCTCGGCGACGACGAAGAGACTTCGAGCGATGAAGGCACTTCCAGCGACGCTGCGAGTGAAGATTCGGCATCGGCCGCTGACGACATCGACCTTGACGCCATGCTCGCCAGTTTGGGAGACGACGACGTGTCTGAATCAGACGAAGTAAAGTCCGACGCTGGCGAAACCAGTTCAGCGGACGACGATCTCGCGGCACTGTTGGCCGGGGATGATGAAGGAAGCTCGGCGAGCAACGACGATTCCAGCGACGACGCGCCGTCCAGTTCCGGCGACGCAGACCTCGACGCCCTCTTAGCGGGTCTCGGTGGTTCAGACGACTCGGACAGCGACAGTTCGGACGACGATAACGTGCCTTCCTCGTCCGACGACGCAACTTCGAGCGAGTCTGAAACGTCAACTGACGACGACATTGACCTCGACGCCATGCTGGCTGGTTTGGGCGACGACGACGCGGAGCAAGCGAAGGACGAAGCAGCCCCTGACACAACCGACGAAGCGGCAGCAGACCTCGATCTCGACGCCATGCTCGCCAGCTTGGGCGACGACGACGCAGAGCCGACCGAAGACGCGGAAGCAGAAATCGACTTGGACGCGATGTTGGCCGAACTCGACGCGGGCGGCGACGCGAACGCCGAGGAGACCAAGATGGCAAGTGATGTGAGCGACGAAACGGAAACCGCTGCCGACGATTCGGCGAATCAGGGCGCAGCTATGGACACGCAAGACTTGTCCGCCATGGTCGAGGCCACCAAGGCCAGCACCAAATACGGTGAATCCAAAGCGGCCTCGCCGGCGATTCTTGATTTCCTGGCGCTCGTGCAGCCGATCTCGGAAGACGAGCCGGCCGGGGACTCGGTGCCCTTCGACGTGCGTCAAAAGCTCGACGAGATGCGCAAGGAGATTAATCCCTCGGATTTCGCCGAGGACGATCCGCTCCGTCCCGCGGAGCCCGTCCGCGCCGATTGGCAAGGCGTGATCCGGCTCTGCCAGCAGACGTTGACGGAGAAGTCGAAGAACCTGCTGATCGCCGCGCGATTGACCGAGGCGCTCGCCCGCGTCCATGGCTTCGCTGGCCTGCGCGATGGATTGCATCTGTTCCGGCAACTCGTCGAATGCTGCTGGAACCGCCTGGAGCCGGCGCTCGACGAAGACGACGACTTGGAAGTCCGCGCCGCGCCGTTTAATTGGCTTGACGACACGGATCGTGGCGCGGTGTTTCCCAACACGATTCGCAGCCTGCCGGTCGTCGTCGTCGGCGGTGAGCGTTACGGCGCATTGCATTTTCAGTTGGCGCGCGAAGGAAAAGAAGGCCTGGCCAACGAGATCGTTGAAAAGGCGGTTTTCAACTCCACGCCGGAACAATGCCGGCGACTGGCGGACGACTCGGCGCAGGCGCTGACGGAGTTGAAGCAACTCGTCAACGAGCTCCGTGCGAAGATGGCCAACGAAGCGCCGGGCTTAAGCTATGTCCGCGGATCGATCGAGGAAGGGGCTACGCTCGCCAAGCAGATCGTCGCCCGCAAAGGGGGCGACGAATCAGCGGCCGACGTTGAAGAAACGGTCGACGATGGCGCCGGCGGCCAGACCGTGGTGATGCGGTCCGCCTCACGGGCCGTCACGCGCGACGACCTTTACAAGCAACTCCACGACGCCGCCACCGCGCTGCAACGCATGGAACCGCACAGCCCGGTGCCGTATATCATCCAACGCGCCGTAGCGTTCGGGTCGCTGCCTTTCCCGCAGTTGATGCAAGAGCTGATCCGCGACGCCAACGTGATCTCGGAGATGAACCGAGAGCTGGGGATTAAGTCGCCGCCGGGGGAAGAGGAATAGGGGAAATGACGAATTTCTAAATCCGAATGTCGTATCAAATTCGAATGTCGAATGGGGCGGAGGCGGACCAAAGCCGCGCAAATCCATTCGTCATTTGAGCATTCGTCATTCAGATTTGATTCGACATTCGGATTTCGACATTCGTCATCCTCTATTCACTTGCCCTCACGTCTACGTCGTCGATGCCCAACTCGCCTACCGCGCCCATTAGGCCGACGCGGAGAATTGCTTCTCGGGCTTGCTTGGGGACTTGGAGTTTGGCGGACTCGGGTTGCCAGGTGAAGGAACCGCGCCAGGGGCCGAGGCCGCGCTCCGCGACCACCGCGCGGCGTTCGTCGTAGAAGGTGATCGCCAAGCTAGGGAGCTGCCGTGCGTCTTGGCCGGGGGCGATGTCCTTGCCTTGCACGCGCAGTGACACGGAAAGCTGTGCTACTTTGCGGCCGTCGACGGCGAACGCCTGCAGGGCCTGGCAGCCGCGGCCGGGGACTTGATTCGCGAACCGCAGGTATTTACCTTGTCCGTCCTCGTCGACGAGTTCCGCTTGGCGCAGGTAATGCCAGCCGGCCGGCTCGTCGGGCTTTTGTTTGAGCGACTCGTCGAAGGCGCCGTTCGCCACGCTGGGCTTGGCAGGGTTCGGCAAGATATGGCGGCCGTCTTCGGCGGCGCCGGTCATGGGAACGAAGAGCGTGGGCCGCAACGCTTCTTCGACCATCTTGCCGTCCTTCTTCTGGTACAGGTACAGCGACTGCTGGTAGCGCTCGCCGAGTGGAATGACCATCCGGCCCCCTTCCTTGAGTTGCTCGACAAGGGCCTCGGGGATTTGCTCCGGCGAACAGGTGACGATGATCTTGTCGAACGGCGCGTGCTCGGCCCAGCCTTGATAGCCGTCGCCGATCTTGGTGTGGACGTTTTCGTACTTGAGTCGACGCAGCGCCCGCGCGGCCTTTTGCCCGAGCGATTCGACGATCTCAATCGAATACACTTCGGCCACGATCGGGCTGAGCACCGCGGCCTGGTAGCCGGAGCCGGTGCCGATTTCCAGCACCTTGTCGGTCGGCTGGGGATCGAGTTGTTCCGTCATGTAAGCCACGATAAACGGCGGCGAGATTGTCTGGCCGGAGCCGATCGGCATGGCCATATCGAAGTAGGCCAGCTTTCGCTCTGCCACGGCGACGAACTCGTGCCGGGGCGTTTTTCGCATGGCGTCCAGGACTCGCGGGTTTTTGACGCCAGCGGCTTCGATTTCCTCGTCCACCATCCGCCGCCGGGCTTCTTCCAGGGCCTGCCGCGATTGGGCACGGGCGGGCGACACGGCTGTGCCGGCGGCGATCGCCGCGAGAAGGAGCCATGCACATCGTCGAATTGGCATTGATTGCATTTGGGTTTCCTTACGACAACGCTCCACGACCGTTCGCCGCTGTAAGCCCAGGGAAGGCCTTCGATATCGTCTCCATCACCCACGATTCCGGGGGCCTTCCCTGGGCTTGGGAGCGACGGCAGCGGCAACTTCGCGTAGTTGCGTCCCGACCGCGACTTGCGCATTATAGCTTGCTTCTGGCCGTCGCCGGCCCGGGGTTGGCTTATTTGTGGGAGAGCTAGTGGTGTTGAAAAGAGCAGTCGTCGCGTTGCTGTTGGCCGCCGTAGGCGCCCAACTGGCGTCGGCCCAAGAGGCCGACAATTTTGAGCGAAAAGAAGACGTCATCTACGGCCGCAAAGACGGCCTGGCGATGACGATGGACGTCTTCACGCCGAAGGAAAACAAGAACGGCGCGGCCATCATCTTCTGCGTCAGCGGCGGCTGGGTTTCCGCCCATGCGGCGATTCACCCGAGCTTCGTGCAGGAATTCTTGAACCGCGGCTACACGGTGTTTGCCGTCGTGCATGGCAGCCAGCCGAAGTACACGAATCTCGAAGCGGTCAGCGATATGAATCGCGCGGTACGGTACATTCGCACGCACGCGGCCGATTACGGCGTCGATCCGGAGCGCTTTGGCATTACCGGCGCATCGGCGGGCGGGCATTTGTCGCTGATGATCGGCACGGCCGGCGCCGAGGGGAGCGCCGACGCGATGGACGCCGTCGACAAAGCAAGCAGCCGCGTGCAGGCGGTGGCCTGCTTCTTTCCGCCGACGGATTTTCTGAACTACGGCAAGGACGGCGAAAACGCGATGGGGCGCGGCGTGCTGGCGAACTTTCGCGCACCGTTCGACTATCAGTATTACGACGACGCGAAGCAGGAGTTCGAGCCGATCACGGACGAGCAGAAGCTCGATGAGCTCGCGCACACGATCTCGCCGGTCTACCAAGTTACCGCCGACGATCCCCCCACGCTGATCATCCACGGCGACGCCGACACGCTGGTGCCGATTCAACAAGCGCAACTGGTGATCGACAAACTCAAAGGCGCTGGCGTCGAAGCGGAACTGGTGACGAAGCCGGGCGCTGGGCATGGTTGGCCCGACTTACTCAAGGACATGGCGACGCTGGGGGATTGGTTTGACAAGCACTTGGGGAAGAAATAGCGCAATTCCGTAGGTCAGGCACCCCGGTCGAAGGCGCAACATGTCGCACTGCGACGACTTCCCCCAACAACCCATGACCATGCTGGCTAATTGCCTGACAGGCCTGCGACGGTCTTTCCTGTCAGGCAATTAGCTTGCGTCGATTTGGGATGTGGCCTTGGTTGCTGATGGTGCGAGGGCGCGTGCCTTCGAACAGGTGCCTGACCTACGAATCTTCCTCAATACCCCAGCGCCGTGCCGTCTTTTCGCGGCTCGCTGCCGCCGCGGAGGACGCCGTTTTCCCAGTCGATCTGGATGCCTTGATAGCCGCCGTCGGGGTCGCCGCGTTTGACCTGGTGGCCTTTTGCTTCCAAGGCTTTCACCGCCGCGTCTGAGATACCGGATTCGACGATGACCGTCCCGCCGGGGGGCGTCTCTGGGAGGCCCGTCGGCGTGGCGCTGCCGTCGTGGCGCACTCTCGCGGCGTCGCCGGCGGCTTGGACGTCGAGGCCGAAGTCGATCATATTGACGAGCACCTGCACCTGACCTTGCGGCTGCATGTCGCCGCCCATCACGCCGAACGAGAACCACGGTTTTCCAGCTTTGGTGACCATCGCGGGGATGATCGTGTGGAACGGCCGCTTGTGCGGTTCCAGGCGATTGAGATGCGTGTCGTCGAGCGCGAAGAGCGCCCCGCGGTTTTGCAACGCGAAGCCGACGTCGCCGGGGACGACCTTCGAGCCGAAGCCGTTGAAGTTGCTTTGAATCAGCGAGCAGCAGTTGCGTTCGGCGTCGACAACGGTGAGGTAAATCGTGTCTCCCTGTCGTAACTTCGGGTCGCCAGCCGGTACATTCGTCGCCGCGTGTTGAGGATCGATGAGTTTGCGGCGCACGTCGGCATACGGCGTGGAGATCAGCTCCGCGATCGGCGCGTCGACAAAGGCCGGATCGGCGTAAAACTTCGCGCGGTCGGCGTAGGCGAGCTTCTTGGCTTCGACAAAGGTATGCAGATACTCCGGGCTGCCGAGGCCCAGCGATTTGAGATCATACGACTCCAACAGATTCAGCATTTGCAGCACGGCGATGCCCTGGCCGTTGGGCGGGAGCTGCCAGACGTCGTAGCCGCGGTAGTTTGTCGAGACCGGCTCGATCCAATCGCTCGTGTGTTCGGTGAAGTCGCGTAGCGAGAAATATCCGCCGTTGGCCTCGCTGAACTGGACGATGCGCTGGGCGATGCTACCCTCGTAAAACGCTTTTGCGCCATCCGTCGCAATGGCGCGGTAGCTCGCCGCGAGACGTGGGTTGCGGAAGACTTCGCCTTCTTTCAGCGCAGCCCCGTTCGGCAGATACGTCGCGGCGCTGTCGGGCCATTTCTTCAAGCTCGCCGTGCCGCCGGCCCAGTAGCCGGCGATGACCTCGGTGACTGGAAAACCTTCCTCGGCGTGCTGGATCGCGGGCGTGAACAGCGCATCCCATTTAGTGCGGCCGAATCGTTGGTGCAGCGTTTCCCAGCCGGAGACGCAGCCTGGCACGGACCAGGAGAGCGGGCCGTCGTTGGGAATCTGCGCGAGCTGCTTTTCGCGGAACACGTCGCGATTGAGCGCGAAAGGACTGCGCCCGCTGGCGTTGAGTCCGTAGAGTTTCTGTGACTTGGCGTCCCAGTAGAGGACGAACAAATCGCCGCCAATGCCGCAACTCATGGGCTCGACGAGGCCCATCATGGCGTTGGTCGCGATGGCCGCATCGGCCGCGTTTCCGCCGGCGCGCAAGACGTCGAGCCCGGCCAACACCGCGAGCGGCTGGCTGGTGGCAACCATGCCATGCTTGGCGATGGTGACGGAGCGGCTTTTGTGCTTATTCGCGCCGGGGCGATCGTAGCCGGAGACGGCGGGGGGATTGGATTGTGCGAGCGAAAAAGACGAGGACATCAGGCAGATCGCCGCGGACAAACAGACGACGAAGCGCATCAAGCACCTGCGGAAAAAGCGTGCGGAGCTGGGGTTTCGGCAGCACTAGTTTAGTTCGGCGGCAGGAGTGATGCGACTGGCAACTCGCGACCGTGCCGTGGTGCCGACAGGAAGTGGAGACCTACGGTCGGGCCGGTAGCACGGTCGGGAGACCGTGCTACAACAAGCGGGATCAGCTTGAACCGTTGCCATACTCAATCGTAGCAATGCGATCAATCACCTCTGCGATTCCAGCCATGCTGTTTCGTAATTTCAATGCGGCGGGAAAGTCACCGCCACGTAACGCGATCGCTCGATCTAGCGCAACAATTGAATCTGCGTATTGCTTGAGTGCGCACAGAACGGCCCCAAGCGAGTGAAACACGTCTGGATCTTCATTGTCCAGTTCCGTCGCGAATTTGAGACAAGTGCAACTCCCGTGAAATTCCTCCATCTTCGCAAGATTCACGCCTCGCAATTGCCAAATCCAGGCAAGCTCCGATCCGCCATTTCTCGCTTGCGTCGCGCGCGAGTAATACTTTTCTGCAAGTGCGCGTTTTCCCCATTCCGAGTATAGTTTCCCTAAAGTCCCCTGTACCCGATATCGTCGCCTTCGGGGCGCATGCCTAAGGGCGGTCCGCAGCGCGTCCCGAGCGGCGGACATCATTCCCATAATCCGCAGGCTATCTCCGTAGAGAAACCACATGAACCCGTCATCGGTGCGTCGCTTCAAGTACGCATCGAGCAATTCGACAACGGACGGGAGTCGACCAGCATTGTAGGCTGACCAAGCATCCTTTCGCAGCAATTGCAGTGTTTCAAAATCCATCAGTCGCTCCGGCGATGTCCGCTCGTTGTGGCACGGTCTCCCGACCGTGCCACCGTCCCGACCGAAGGTCTCCATTTTCGAGTCACACCGTTGTTGAGAATCCTTCGTCCAACCCGGCCGAGGTCACAGACCTCGGCTACAGAAGAAGTACGTACTATGCAAGCGCCGCCCGCACACGTTCCGACAGCCCGTTGTCCTGGTCCCCCGCTCCGCGGAGGTTGAAGACGCTCGTCGCCAGATACCGTTCGCGCCAACCCGGCGACAACAGCGCGTAGTCTTCGAAGGCGGCGCTGCTGAATTTGTAGTCGTGCGAATTCGTGCCTTTGAAGAAGACCAGCAGTCGGGCCGCGTCGATCAGCGGTTGCGTGGCGCCGCCGGACGCGAGGTAGCCGTGGAGTTGCTCGCAGGCTTGCGTGCGGTTGTCGCTGATGGAGTGCATGATCGCTTCGACGGCCGCGCTGTCCTGGCCCGGGCTCGTGCCGGCGAGTTCGTCGAGCTTTGTGCCGCCGACATCGCCGCGCCCCCGGGCGTTGGCGTGGAACATGGGGGTGAACGCAGCCGCTTGCAGGAGGAGCATGCGGCGCGTTTCGTCGTCGCCGCTTTCCGTGAAGGCGAAGCGGAGGGCGTTGGCGGTCGTCACGGCGTGCAGGGCCACGATGCCGGGCTGGTTCATCAGGAGTTCGCCGGCGCTACTGTGGATGGCGTCCCAGAGCGATTGCGGATCGACGCCAGCGTTGAGTTGCGCGAGCGCGGTGTCGCACGACGTTTCCCCCAATTGCCGTCGCGCATGCCGGAGAGGAGTTCGCGCGTGGCGCCGTCGTCGATGCGACCGACTTGCCAGTCGGGGCGAATGTCAGCCGCGAGCTTGGTGTTTCGCCGCCAGGGGCGATCCGCTTCCTGATCGCTGTCGGCCGGGTTCTCATCGCCGTAGTGGGTGAGCGCGTACGCCAGCGAACGCAGCACCGGTTCCGCGTGTTGCCAGCCGACCGTGCGAAGCGTCCGCCAACTGTTGGCGACGTAGATCGCCTTGTGGCCGATGTCGCGGAAATCCCGCGCGCCATAGCGGCAGAAGATTTCGAACATCTCGTTCGCGCCGGCCGAACGAGCCAGGCCGGCCACCGCGGGATCGACCGCCTCGGGATCCCAGCGGTCCATCGCCGTCTTGAACGCGCCAAGGGCTTTGTCGCCGCTCGGGACGAACTTCTCGTCGAGCGCCGACATCGTCCAGTTGCCTTCGCGCGTGTCTTGCTGCTGCGAGTTCTTGAATTCTTCGACGGCCCAGAGGATCGGCAACCAGCGATGTTCGTCCGGCGAGGCGATGCTGGCCAGGTGCGCGGAGTTCACCACCAAGACGGCGTGGAACTTGAAGCCGACCGGGCGCGGCTGAATGTTCCGCACGCCAGCCAGCAACAGCGCGGCGAGCAGGTCCTGATAGTTGAGTCCGCCGCGAATCCGCGCCGCCACTTCTTCCAGCACGCGCTCGCGCGGCGTGTCTTCCAGTAGTTTGACGAGCGGCTCGATCTCCGGCCGGAGCTTGACGGCGCCTGGCTGCGGCGCGGCTTCCTCGGCGCTGACGCGGCGCAAGAGGCCGTTCCAGGGAGTATCGAGAAACGACCCGGCCAGCCCGGCCGCTGCCGCGGATTGCAGGAAATTTCGCCGTGAAGCTTGAGAACGCATCGCCTGGGCCCTCCGCCTGATGAGTTTGTAAGGCGCGTGTGCCTGTATTCTGACGCGCGAGGGCGGCCTTGGCTACTCCGCAGGAATTTGCCCGCGAAACACGCTGAACACGCGAAAGTGGGGAGGGAGAGTTGTCCACGGAATACACGGAAGTACACGGAAATGGGAGGAGTGAGTGTGTCGGCGAATTTCGAAATGTTGGGATTGGTCGATCAAGTTGGATTGGCACGAGAATTCGATGCGCACTGGTCCTTGAATTCACTCTTCCCTTCCGTGTCTTTCCGTGTATTCCGTGGACAGATCCTCTTTCTCCCTTCCTAGCTTTCGCGTCCTTTCGCGTGTTTCGCGGGCGAATCCGTCCTCCTCCCGGAGACGACCGTGAACGACTAGATTACGGGCATTCGATTTCGGCAACTTCCGTTGGCGGCTCCATGACTGTTCGCACTCGTTTTGCTCCCAGCCCGACTGGGTATTTGCATATTGGCGGGGTGCGCACCGCGCTGTTTAACTGGCTGTTCGCGCGGAAGCATGGCGGGCAGTTTATTCTGCGGATCGACGACACCGACGCTGGACGGAATGTCGAGAGTGCGCTCGCGCCGATTTTGCATGGCTTGTCGTGGCTGGGCATCGACTGGGATGAAGGGCCGGACTCGACGGGGACGCCGAACGGGTATTTCCAATCGCAGCGGCTTACGCAGTATCAGGAGGCGGTGCGAAAACTGTTGGCGTCCGGGCACGCGTATCGCGATTACGCCAAGACCGAAGAACTGCAAGCAGAGCGCGAAGCGGCCGAGAAAGCCAAGGTGACCTTCGTTTACAGCCGCCGTTGGATGGCGGAGACGGATGCGGATGCCGCGCGCTTCGAGGCGGAAGGACGCGCCCGTGTCGTGCGATTGAAAATGCCGCGCGAGGGGAAGCTCGTGTTGCAGGATCACATTCGCGGGCAGGTGGAGTTCGAGTGGGCCAACGAACAGGATCATGTAATCCAACGCGCGGATGGCACGTGTCTCTACCATCTGGCGAACGTGGTCGACGACTATGACTTTCAGATTTCGCACGTGATCCGCGCCGAGGAGCATCTCTCCAATACGCCGCGCCAGGTGTTCATTCTGGAATCGCTCGGCTATCCGCGCCCCGAGTATGCCCATCTCCCGTTTGTGGCCGAACCGGGCAGCAAGAACAAGCTCAGTAAGCGGAAGCTGGACAAGTATCTGAAGAACAAGGATTTCGCCCAGGTCAACGAGCACGGCCGGAAGATTGCCGAGGCCATGCACCTGGAAGTCGCCGCGGAGACGTTCAACCCGGTGATCGTCGATTTCTACGAGCAAGTCGGTTACCTGCCGGATGCGATTATCAACTACCTGGTGCTGTTGGGCTGGTCGCTCGACGACAAGACGGAAAACTTCACGCGGCAGGAGATGATCGAGCATTTTTCGCTGGAGCGCGTGAACAAGGCGCCGGCGAGCTTTGATCCGAAGAAGTTGATGTCAGTGCAGGAGCGCTACATGCAACAACTGCCGCCGAAGCAAAAAGTGGCGATGGTGTTGCCGTACCTGCAACGGGCGAGATTGGCGACGGAACCGCCCCCCTGCACGATCGGCCCCGTGCTGCTGCAAATCGTCACCGCGGCCGGCGATCGCATCAAGACCGCGGGCGATATCCTCGACTACGCCGATTTCTTCACCGCTGACGACCAATTGACCTACGACGAGGCGGCCTTCGACAAGCGCATTCGTCAAGCTCCGGAAGCGAAAACGCTGCTCGCAGGTTTTCGCGATTCGTTGAAGGACGTCGAGCCGTTCAACGCCGAGGTGCTGGAAAAGACGCTGCACGATTTTATCGCCAAGGAGAACATCGCGGCGAATCAGATCGTGCATGCGCTGCGGATCGGGCTGACCGGTAAAGCGGTCGGCTTTGGGTTGTTCGATATTCTGGCGATTTTGGGACGTGAACGAGCGTTAGCGCGAATTGAGCGCGCCGTCCGATACTAACCCTCTTTTCCCTTGGCACCCGCTCTGTCCCCCACTATCCTATGATCCAGCCGCGCCGATCGGTGCGGGATCCCGGGGGGGGGGGGCGTTCATGCGTGCGAGGCGGCGGTCGAAGGCGCGGTTCGAGGCGTTGGAAGCTCGGCAATTGCTCGATGCCCGAGTGGTGATCAGCGAGTTCCTGGCGGACAACGAGATCAGTCTCCGTGACGAGACGGGGCATCGCGAGGATTGGATTGAGCTGTTCAATGCCGGCGACGCGACGGCGAACCTGTCCGGCTGGTATCTGACCGACGACGCCGGGGAGTTGAACAAGTGGCGGCTGCCGGCGGTGACGATCGAACCGGGACAGTTTTTCGTCCTGTTCGCATCGAACAACGATCAAATCACGCCGGGGCTGCCGCTGCATACGAACTTCAAGCTGGCGGCCGACGCCGGTTACCTGGCGCTGGTGGAACCCGACGGGCGTACTGTGGCCTCGGCGTTCGCGCCCGGTTATCCCCCGCAGATCGCCGACGTCTCGTACGGCTGGCCCCAGGAATTTGAGTCGATTCCGCTCCTCCCGGAACGAGCGCCGGGCAAGGCCTTCGTGCCCACCGCTACCAATGGCGGGGCAACACTTGGCACGAGCTGGACCGCAGTCGATTTTGATGATTCGGGCTGGCTCGCCGGCGCGGCGGGGCTGGGTTACGAACGCTTCGCCAGCTACACGCCGTACATCGGCCTGAACGTCAACGACACCATGTATGGGCAAGGCACGAGCGCTTATTTGCGGCTGCCATTCGAACTGGATGCGGTCGAAAGTTACAGCACGCTGAACTTGCGTCTCAAATACGACGACGGCTTCGCGGCGTATCTGAATGGCACGCTGGTTGCCGCGCGGAACGTGCCGGCCAGCTTGACGTGGCAATCCGGCGCGTTCGAGGATCGCGCGGATGCATTGGCGCTCGTGACCGAGGATTTCGATCTCCAGCAGTACGCTCATTTACTGCGTCAAGGCGAAAACGTCCTCGCGATCCACGGCTTGAACTTCGGCGCCACGAGCGACGACTTTTTGATCTACCCGGAATTGATCGCGCAACGGGCCGGCGCCATCGACGATGGCGCGGCCCATTATTTCACGACGCCGACGCCGGGCGCTCCGAACGGGCCGGGCGCGGCCGACGTGGGACCGATTCTGATCGACGTCGCGAATTCGCCGCACGAGCCGACGGTCGACGAGCCGATCACGGTCACCGCGAACGTGATCCTCGGCGCGCTGGCGGTGACGGAAGTCAAGCTGACCGGCCGCACAGGCTCAGGGCGACAAACGAAGACGTTCACGCAGCCGATGTTCGATGACGGAGCGCATGGCGACGGTGCGGCGGGCGACGGGATTTATGGAACGGTCATCGCGGCTGGCACGGCGCCGACCGGCGAGCTGATCCGCTATAGCATCACGGTTGTGGATACCGCTGGCACGGCGACAGCCTGGCCGCGCGCGGTCGATCCTTTGGATCGCGAGCAGAATTACGGACTGTTGATCGCCGATCCCACGGTGACCAGCAACCTGCCGGTGATGTACATCCATCTGCCCAGCCTGGCGGGAGCCGAGAGCGATGTCGGCACGCGCGGCGGCGTGTACTACAACGGCGCTTACTACGACAATGTGCACTTCAATATCCACGGGCAGTCGTCGCGCGGGTTTCCGAAGAAGAGTTTCAACGTTGATTTCCCGCGCGACCATCGGTTCGAACCGTTCGAGTCGAGCGACTACAACGTCAAAGACTTCAACCTGCTGTCGAATTACGCCGACAAAACGAAGCTGCGCAATACGCTGGCCTACGAAACGTACGGCGACGCCGGCTCGGTGACGCATTTCGCGTTTCCGGTGCGCGTTCAACAGAACGGCCGCTTCCTGGGCGTGTACGACCTGGTGGAAGACGGCGACGACGACTACCTGGATCGGAACGGACTCGATCCTTTTGGCGCGCTGTACAAGATGTACAACTCGTTCAATTCGACGAGCGAAGCGGAAAAGAAAACGCGACAGGAGGAGGGCGTCGGCGATCTGGCGGCGTTCCAAGCCGGCCTGCGGCAATCCGGCGCGGCGTTGTCGCAATTCCTCTGGGACAACGTGGACGTGGCTAGCATGGCCAATTTCTTGGCGGCCATGGTCATCACCGGCAGCATCGATTGCTGCCACAAGAACTACTACGCCTACCGCGATACGCTCGGCAACGGCGAATGGACTTATCTGCCGTGGGACCTGGACCTGTCGTTTGGCCGCAATTGGACGACAACGTTCAATTACTTTGACGACGGGCTGTACTCGCAAAACCCGTTGTACATCGGCCGCGGGAATCTATTGAACGACGCGCTGTTCGCCGATCCGCGTTTCAATCAGATGTACCTGCGCCGCCTGCGGACGTTGATGGACGAGTTGCTCCAGAGCCCGGACACGCCGGAGGAGGAGCGGCATTACGAGAGTCGCATCGACGCACTGGTGGAACATATCGGCGCCGACGCGGCGCTCGACAACAATCGCTGGAGCGTGTGGGGCGCTTCGCCGACTTGGGAACAGCAATTGACGATTCTCCGCGAGCAGTATCTCGCCGAGCGGCGGAACTATTTGTTCAACCTGCAGTCGAATGGCCGGGGGCCGATTCCCGTGGCGCAGGCGGCGATCCAAAGTCTGGAGATCGCCCAAGTCGAGCATTCGCCCGCGTCGGGTAATCGCGATCAGCAGTTCATCAAGATTCACAACCCGACGCGCGGCACGATCGACATCTCTGGCTGGCGCATCGAAGGAACCGTTCAGCACACGTTCAAGGCCGGCACGGTGCTGCCGTCGAGCGGCGACTTGTACGTGACGCCCGACGCGAAAGCATTCCGCGCCCGCGACGTCGGCCCCCGTGGCAATCAAGTGCTGTTCGTGCAAGACGGCTACACGGGCGTCTTGCCCGGCAGCGGCGGTTCGATCCGGATCGTCGATGCCAGTGGCCGTGAAGTCGCCGGGTTCGTCTACGAAGGCGAGCCATCCGACGCGCAGAAGTACTTACGCATCACCGAAATCAACTACCATCCCTACGATCCGGCGGCCGGAAGTCCCTTCGACGGCAACGACTACGAATTCGTGGAGTTGACGAACATCGGCGACGCGCCGCTGGATCTGACGGGCGTGTGGTTCGATCAGGGGGTCGAATTTCATTTCACGCACGGCGCGATTCGTGAATTGGCGCCGGGCGCGCACGTGTTGATCGTGGCCAACGAAGCGGCGTTTCGCGAGCGCTACGGCGATGCGTTGCCGGTGGCCGGCATGTACTCCGGGCAGTTGAGCAATAGCGGCGAGGGGATCATCGTGCGCGACACGGACGACGCGATTATCCACAACTTCGCGTACTCCGATGCTTGGTTCCGAAGTACGGATGGGGACGGTGAAACCTTGGTCATCCAAGACACACACACGGAGCTCGCGAATTGGGGCCTGAAACAGGGTTGGCGCGCGAGTCGCTTGCATGGCGGATCGCCGGGACGCGAAGACGTAGTCCAACAATTGGGCGACGCGGACGGCGACAACGATGTGGATATCGAAGATCTGCTGGCGGTGCGAACGCAATTCGGCCGTGACAGCGGCGGCCTGGGTGATGCGGACCACGACGGCGATGTCGATGTGAGCGACCTGAACGCGGTGCGCAACCATTTCGGCGTGTCGGCGCCGATGGCCGTTGCCAGGACGCCGGATACTCCCACGACTGCCTTGTCGGCCACGCGTTTCACGTTGGGCGCGGCTCATGACGCTGTGTTCGGTATGTGGAACACGTCGCCGACTTTCGAGGGAGAGAAACCGCGGCGGCGCCGAGAATTCCGTTAGCCGCGACCTCGACGCGGGAAACGGACGCCTTGGGGCTTTACGGCCTTTCGGGGGGCGGCTAGGTTATGGCCTTCCAAGCTGTTTCGTCGCGCCGAGAATCTGTCGCGACGTCCCACGTCCGAGAGGCGGCGGACAGTTGGGTCACGGTTCCTGGGATGGTGGGCGTCTCCAGGCGGCGAACCGTGACATGCGCCAAGCACATTGAGCTTCGGAGGTCGCGCACATGCGTTGGAGTCTTCCCCAGTCGGCGGCGATCGTGTTGGTTTGCTGCGTCAGCAGTTTGCTGCTGATCTCGCGCGGCCTCGCTCAAGAAACAACAACTCCCGACGCAGCGACCACTACCGCGGACGTGGTTGTCGAAGGTACCAAAGCCCTTGTTGAGAATGCGCAAGTAGCCAAATCTTCCGCCGCGCCGCTCAATCGGGGCGACACCGCGTGGATGTTGACCTCGTCGGCGCTGGTGCTGTTCATGACCGCTCCGGGGCTGGCCATGTTTTATGGCGGCCTGGTGCGCAAGAAGAACGTACTCGGCGTGATGATGCAGTGCTTCTTCCTGATGGGCATGATGACCGTCGTCTGGGGCGTGATTGGCTACTCGCTGAGCTTCGGCGGCAGCGCCCCGTTCATCGGCAATTTGGATTACCTCTGCCTGAAAGGCGTGCAACGCCAATATGGCGAGCCGACGGTACTTTTGGGCGGCATTCCTCGGCTTGTCCACATGGTCTACCAGGGCATGTTCTTTATCATTACGCCGGCGCTGATCTGCGGCGCGTTCGCCGAGCGGATGAAGTTCAGCACGATGGTGGTCTTTACTTTGTTGTGGGGGCTTCTCGTGTATTGCCCGCTTTGCCATTGGGTGTGGGGCGATGGTGGAATCCTTAACTACGTCAGCCCGAATGCGAAAGAGCACGGCAGCGGGGCGCTCGACTTCGCCGGCGGCGCCGTGGTGCATATTAGTTCGGGCGTTTCCGCGTTGATTTGCGCACTGGTGATGGGAAAACGCCTCGGCTTCGGTTCACAGCCGATGCCGCCGCATAATTTAACCTATACGACGCTCGGCGCCGCGATGCTTTGGGTCGGCTGGTTCGGGTTCAACGCCGGAAGCGCCTTGGCCGCCGACGATATCGCCGCCAGCGCCTTTGTCGCCACGCACTTCGCTGCCGCGGCAGGCACTTTGGGTTGGGCCGGCATGGAATGGATCACCCGTGGCAAGCCCAGCATGTTGGGCGCGTGTTCCGGGGCGGTCGCCGGATTGGTTTGCATTACGCCGGCGGCGGGTTTCGTACAACCGATGTGGGCCCTGGTGATGGGTCTATCCGGCGGCGTGGTTTGTTTTTACGCCTGCACGACGTTGAAATCGAAGTTCAAGTACGACGACAGCCTCGACGCCTTTGGCGTTCACGGCGTCGGCGGCACGCTGGGGGCGATCCTGACCGGCGTCTTCGCCACGCGTGACGTCAACCCGATTGGAAACGCCAGCTTCCTGGGGCTCATCGAAGGGGGCACGGTCATGAAGGCGCAGCTCATCGCCACGGGGCTCACCTGGTTCTACGCCGCGGCCGTGAGCTTCATCCTGCTGAAAATCTTGGACTTAGTGATGGGCCTGCGCGTCTCGCAGCAGCAAGAAGTGCAAGGACTCGACCTCAGCCAGCACGGCGAAGAAGGCTATATCTTCCTGTAGTGACGGCCGGGCGTTCTAATCAACAGCACCAGACCGCCGCGGGCAAATCGGTCCGGCGGGATCGGATCGGAGAGCGAATCATGAAGAAAATCGAAGCCATCATTCGGCACTTCAAGCTCGAGGACGTGAAAGCCGCGCTCGCGGAGGCCGGCACACATGGCATGACGATCACCGAGGTCCGCGGATTCGGCCGGCAGAAGGGGCACACGGAAATGTACCGCGGCACTGAATATGCCGTCGACTTTGTGCCCAAGGTCAAGGTGGAAGTCGTCGTCGGCGACGGCGCCGTGAAGAAAGTGATCGACACCATCCTCCGCGCGGCGCAAACCGGGCAGATCGGCGACGGCAAGATCTTCGTTTCCGATCTGGCCGAAATCGTCCGCATCCGCACCGGACAAACCGGCGAAGACGCGCTTTAGAGCGGCCCGGAGGCGGCCATCGCCGGACTTTCCCGGGGCCGATTCCGTCCTACACTTTTCTATTCGCTGCTTCGCACTGAGTCGAATCCCTGCGCCTGCCCATGTCCGTTACGTTGAAGCCGCTGATCTTGGAGCTTCGCGAAACGCTGGTCGAAGGGCGGCGCAAAATCCGCGAATCGCACGAACGTGACACGCCTGGTGCGCAGGTCTGTCATGCGTTGACGGACCTCGTGGACCGCGTGGTCGAACGGGTCTATCAACAAACGCTGGCTGACCTCGATCCAGACGGGAAGCTGAAGCTTGCCGCGGCTGCCACGCTGGTCCCGCACGGCGGCTATGGCCGGCGCGATATGGCGCCGCACTCTGACGTCGATTTGATGATCCTGCACGAGACCGGCGAGAGCGGCGCGATCGAGTCGCTCGCTCAGCGATTGTTGCGAGACTTGTTCGACATCGGCCTGATCGTCGGGCAAAGCGTCCGCACCGTGGCGCAGGCCTGCAATCTCGCCCGCGAAGACGCCACGATCCTGACGTCGCTCGCGGAAGCGCGTTATCTCGCTGGCAACGAGGAACTGTTCACGCGCTTCAGCACGCGATTCGAGCAACAGATGCGGCGCGGCCGCGCGGGCGTGTTGGCTCGCATCGCCGCCGCCCGGGAAGACGAACGCAACGACTTCGGCGAGACCGTTTACTTGCTGGAGCCGAACATCAAGCGTTCGCGCGGCGCGCTGCGTGATCTGCAAATGTTGCGCTGGCTCGGCAGCGTGCGCTACGGCGTGCAGGACGCCGACGGACTGCGGCTCCGCGGGTTGATCTCGGAGCTGGATTACAAGTCGCTCAAGCGCGCGCACGAGTTCCTGCTCCGCTTGCGGAACGAGATGCACTTCCATCAGGACAAGCCGAACGACTCTTTGGATCGCGTGGAGCAATTGCGGATCGCCGAGAAATTTGGCTATGAGGCGCAGCATGGCCTGCTGCCGGTGGAAGTTTTCATGCGCGACTACTTCCGCCTGACGAGCGAAGTGAGCGATATCGTCTCGCGCTTCGCCGTCCGTGCGCGATCGCAGCAGGTGTGGCGAAAGCTCGCGGCGCCTTTGTGGAGCCATCGCTTCGAAGGCGATTTCCTCGTCGGCCCCGGGTCAATCGCCGCCAGTGAGCGTGCGTTGCCCAAGATCACGGGGAGCCTCGCCCAAATTCTACGCCTTTGCGATGTCGCCAATCTGTACGACAAGCCGATCCACCATGAAACGATGGAGGCGATTCGCGCGGCCGTTCCGACATTGCCCGAGGAGCTTGATGAGGCCGCCGCGGCGCGTTTCCGTTCGCTGCTTTCGCAGCCGGCGCGACTGGGCGAGCTGTTGCGATCGCTCCACAGCCTGGGCGTGCTGGAAAAGGTCATTCCGGAGTTTGATCACGCGCGCTGCTTGCTGCAATTCAATCAGTATCACAAATACACGGTCGACGAGCACAGCTTTCGCGCCGTGGAATACGCAACGGAGCTGCGACTGGACCCCGGCCTGTTCGGCGATATTTACCGGGGTCTGAAGCGCAAATGGCTGCTGCACCTCGCGCTGTTACTTCACGACTTGGGCAAGGGCTACGAAGAGGATCATTCGGAAGTCGGCAAACGAATGGCGGAATCGAATGCGATCCGCTTGCATCTCAACGAACGCGATGCGGCCGCGCTCAGCTATCTGGTTCACAAGCACTTGATGATGTCGCACCTCGCGTTTCGGCGCGACACGGGCGACGAGCAAGTCGTCGTGCAGTTCGCCGTCGACGTCGGCTCACCGGAATTGTTGCAGATGCTGGTGCTGCTCACCGCGTCGGATCTGGCCGCCGTGGGGCCCGGCGTGTTGAATGCCTGGAAGGTCGAAGTGCTCGGGGAGTTGTACCACCGCACGATGCGGCACCTCGCCGGCGACGCTCCCGCGTCGAAGACCGATCAACGCTTGCATGAACGACGCGTGCAGGTGCTGGAGTTGCTCCAGGACGCGCCGCAACCGGGTTGGTACGAGCGGCAATTGGAGGCGTTGCCCAAGCGC
>JAWXBP010000331.1 GCA_034440135.1 Planctomycetia bacterium | reverse complement strand
TTGAAGTCGGTGATTTCGTGTCCCTGATGGGTCCAAGTGGAACCGGTAAAAGCACCTTGCTCAATGTCGTCGCAGGCATCGACAAAGTCGATTCCGGCACCATTGTCGTCGACGGCGTGGAGATCACTAGGCTCACCCGGGCACAACTCGCCGACTGGCGAGCGGCGCACCTGGGATACATCTTCCAAACCCATAATCTCATCCCCGTGCTCACCGCTTACGAGAACGTGGAACTTCCGACATTGCTTCTGCCCATGTCAGCGGCAGAGCGGCGAAAACGAGTGGAAATCGCCCTGGAGGCCGTCGGGCTGATGGACCGGGCCGAACACTACCCTCGTCAACTATCAGGCGGGCAGGAGCAACGGGTAGGAATCGCGCGGGCCATCGTGACCAATCCGACGATCGTCGTGGCCGACGAGCCGACTGGCAGCCTCGACGCGAAATCCAGTGAACAGATTCAAGTGCTCTTGAAGCGACTCAACCGGGAACTGGGGATGACGATGCTGCTCGTCACCCACGACGAACGGGTGGCGTCGCTTGCGACGCGGCAACTCCGCCTCGACGATGGGCGAGTCGTAGAAGCAGCGGCATCGACGTCGGTATAGCTTCATCTCCGCTGCGAGCGATTGTGATGTTTTCCTTCCTGCCTTACATCCTCAAGAGCCTCTGGCGGCATCGCGCGCGCAGTTTGCTGACGGTGTCAGGAGCGGCCGTGGCGATGTTCGTGTTCTGTTTCGTCGGATCGGTGCAACAAGGACTGGAACGCCTCACCGAGGACGAGCAATCGCAACGGACTTTGATTGTCTTTCAAGAAAATCGTTTCTGCCCAGCCAGCAGCAAACTTCCCATCGACTACGCCGGACAGATTCGCAAGATTCCAGGCGTTCGCGACGTCATGCCGGTCCAAGTCTGGACCAACAACTGCCGCGCTAGCCTAGACATCATCGTGTTCAATGGCGCTCCTGCAAGATCGTTCGCAACTGGTGTTGAGTGGCGGCGACTGGCAATCGTTCGCCAATCGGCGCGACGGGGCGCTGGTGGGACAAAACGTCGCTCAGCGGCGCGGACTGACGGTGGGAGCCCCGTTTTCGGTGGGAGAAATGTCGGTCCAAGTAGCCGGCATTTTTTCTTCGCCGGTGCCGGCCGAAGAAAACTTGATCTACACAAACCTCGATTTTCTTCAACTTGCCGCGGGGGGCGACACGGCTGGCCTGGTGACGCAGCATGAGGTCACGCTGACTCCAACCGCCGATCCCGACGCCGTGGCAAAGGCGATTGATGCGGCGTTACGCTCCGGACCCGTGGCAACCACCACACGGTCGAAAGGAGCGTTTCAGGTCAGCACGTTGGCGGACCTGGTGGATTTGATCGGCTTCGCCCATTGGCTCGGCTTCGCCTGCGTCGGTTTGGTGCTGTCGTTAGTCGCCACGACCACGTTGATGGCCGTCCAAGATCGCGTCAAAGAACATGCCGTCTTGCAAACGCTCGGAGTTCGTCCAGCCCGAGTGTTCCGCCTGGTGGTCGCGGAAAGCGTACTCCTTTGCACCGCCGGCGGACTGCTTGGCACGTCGCTCGCACTCGTAGGCCTGGCCTTCGGCGGACTCGCTATCGGCGCCGAAGGAGTCGCGATTGGCTTCCGCCCTTCACCACATCTGGCCGTCACTGGCTTCGCGGTTTCCATTTCGGTGGGCCTAGTCGCGGGTGTGATCCCGGCCTGGCAAGCCGCACGCACGAATATCGTCCAAGCGTTACGCGAAAACTAAACAGCTCCCCGCGGTCATGACCAGCCACAAATTCCTGTGCCACCCGTTATGAAGGTAACGGTGGGGTAAGACCGCTGTGCTGCTGGAGCGGAGGGCTGGGCAGAGGCGACGGCGCAGCCGGCGTCGAGGACCATCCCGGAGCGGAAGCAGCACAGCGGGCCGCGAACTCCCCGGGGGTCAAATACCCGAGCGAGCTGTGCGGCCGGTGGTGGTTGTAATCGTCTCTCCAAACGCTCGTCAGGCGACGAGCCGCCGACAAACTCTCGAACAACTCCAACTGCAAGAACTCGTCGCGCAGGCGGCTGTGGAAACTCTCCGCGTAGCCATTCTGCCACGGACTGCCTGGCGCAATGTACTTCGTTTCGACGTCGACCTGCGCGAGCCAACGCTGAATGGCCCCGGCGATGAACTCCGGTCCGTTGTCGCTGCGAATGGCGCGCGGCACGCCGCGCATGGCGAACAACTCGGCGAGCGTGTCGATCACATCTTCGCTCGTGATGCCGCGATCGACCTTGAGCGTCAGGCATTCGCGCGTGTGCTCGTCGACGATCGACAGCCACTTGAGCGCGACGCCGCTCGTCGTGCGATCGAACACGAAGTCCCAACACCAGACGTCGTTCATGTGCCGCGCTCGCGCAACGTGACACGCCTGGTCACTCTCGCCTAAAGCCCGCTTTTTCCGGCGTTTCTGCGGCACTTTCAGCCCTTCGCGGCGCCACAGCCTCAGCACGCGCGACGTGCTCGCGCGCCAACCTTCGCGGCGCAACAGCGCCGCGATTCGCCGATAACCGAACCGCGGTCGTTCCGCGGCCAGCTCTCGCATTCGCTTCACCAATCCCTCCTCGTCGTCGCGAGGTTGCGCTGTGTATCGTTGGCTGCTGCGCGACTGATTCAACACCTGGCACGCCCTTCGCTCGGAGACTTGGAACTCGGCTTGCAACTCCAAGACCGCCGCGCGCTTCCGCGAAGGGCTTACCAATTTCCCTCCGCGACGTGCTTCAGTATGCGGTTGTCGAGCGTCAAGTCGGCCACGATTACCTTGAGCCGCTTGTTCTCGTCTTCCAGTTCCTTCAGCCGCTTGGCTTCCGTCGACTTCATCCCGCCATACTGGTTCCGCCAACGATCAAACGTCGTCTGGCTCACCTCCAGCGATTGCAACACCGCAGCCTGATCCTTGCCGGCGTTCAACATCGCGTCGGCGTCACGCAACTTCCGCACAATCTGCTCCGGCGTATGCCGCTTCCGTCGCTTCGCACTCATCGAAATGGTCTCCTTGCCCTGAGGGCTGAAGACCTTCATAAGCGATGGACCAGGAATTCAGTAGCAGGCCAAGGTGAAGTGGACCCCGAAAACTGGACCACCTGATAAGCTAAGGCCGGGAGGGTTGGTGGTCGATCAGGAGGTCTATCAAGATGGCACGGCAGCGAGTGGTTTGTCGGGCCAGCTTCGCCTTAACTTCAGCGGCATTCGATGGTCACGTTGGATAGCAAGAAAAACCGGATGGATGGATGCGCGTTCGATTAGAATGTGCATTCGATAATTCAATACTCGCCCATGGGCACGGTGTACTTCGTTCCGTACTTCAGCTTGCCATCGTCACGATTTCCCAAGCGACCGTGCGTGGGAGCGGCGATCGTGTAGCTGATACCGCGGGCAGACCCGTCGCAGAAAACGACGTTCCAGCTGCCCACGTGAGCACTGCCGAAAATGGTAGTGCCGTCGAGCCCTGCCGTGTCCTGTCGGGGGCGGTAGGCGTCCGTGCCATCGATGTTGGGATTGTTGCCAGGGTAGGTGGAGCGATAAATGTCGTTGTTGTAGCCACAGTACATGTGTTCGTTGTCGGCAGCATCGCGACCCGTCGTATATTGCGCCTGGTTGAGGTATTTTTCTCCGAAGAGATATGTATTGCTCGACCCGTCGCGAATTTGATTGATCTTCACTCGGCTGCGCAGGTAACAAATCCCGGAATGCAAATTCTGATTGGGAGTAGTACCGCCCGAGCGCCCGCCGGCAATTGCAATGGTATCCGCGTTGTGGGCTGTCCAATAAGTGGCGTTCGCGGCCTCCGTCGTTCCCGGAGGGCCTTCATCCCATTCGACTCGAAGTTGGTCACCACAGTTGGCGGCATAGTCCGAACGCGCAACGGTGAGCGGACCATCTGCATTTCGCGCGAAGTTCGCGACGAACTGATTGAAGTACACGGCGGAGGGGCGTCGCGTAGGGCAATTGAAGGCCGGAATAGGCGTTGAGCACAACTGTTTCAAGGCCTCGCGCTTGCCTGGTCCGGAGCGACCGCCCGGGGGAAGTCCCGCCCCCAACTTTCGCAGCGCGTTCTGTTCCATAAAGCCAAGGACGTTGTAAATCCAGCCACCAGGCTGGTCTTTGCCAAACCCCATATCAGGGTCCCCCACCCAAATCCAGCCCCAGCCGCCTGAAGGAAAATGTTTGTGGGCATTCTCGTGTGTCAGTGACGCAAGTCCCATTTGTTTCAGGTTGTTGATGCATTGCGCTCTGCGCGCTGACTCACGCGCCACCTGGAGCGCGGGCAACAACAAGGCAATCAAAATGCCGATAATCGCGATCACCACCAGGAGTTCCACCAACGTAAACGCGGGGCGCCGACGCGTTTGCGCGCAAGACGCTAATGCCCTTGGCAGGGAGATCATGGTTTCCCCTTTTTCTTGAACCGAGTTCGAGAGGCGATGAGAGCAACGAGTATCACTAACCGGCGATCAATGAATCTGATCTGTTAGCGATCGCAATGACATGCGTACCTGAACGAGGCGCTTATTATTCCACGCGGATTCCAGCGCGTCCAGCGGATTGCGGAGATTTTCGTGGCGGGCCAGCCCAACGGCAGCATACAGCTTGGAAGTACGAACGCGAGGAGGTCGATATCCATATTGGCGGATATTGCGCGATTCGAAGCGTGTGCCATTGAGGGCTGCAATTCCCAGTTTGCCACTGGGTGTTTCGGTCAGGGTCTCACGGTTTACAATCAATTGGTTAGTCAAAGATTGCAGGCGTTTACTCCTCGCCAGGAGTTGGTCTCGATCGATAGACTGGCGACGAGTGCTAACGCCAAAACGTTTCGGCCGCCCGCGAACCATCGGAGCACGACTTCAAAATGAGCTCGACCGAACAACCGGATCGAAACGCAACCGTGCGAAGTAAGCCATGGGGCATGGTTGCCGGCGGCGTCTTGCTGTTCGCCATCGTAGCAGCCGTCGTTTGGTGGATGCAAAGCAGTGCCGCGAATGCGGCCGAGCAGGCCGCCAAGGCGGCCTTAGAACAACAGGGAGTGATCTTGGTGCCCAACGGCGCGCACATCGAGGTGCTCAGTTCGATGCAGCCCATCGACGACGCCCTCTTTGTTAAGATCGGCGACCTCTCGTACCTGAGTACCTGCAACTTGGCCGGGGCCCAGGTCACCGACAGTCAGATGACGGTAGTAGGCGGCTTGTCGAAACTGCTGAACCTGCACATCGATGGCAGTTCGAAGCTGACCTCAGCGGGACTGTCGCCCATTTCGGGAATGGGTGGCTTGGAGAAATTATTCGCGAGCCGCACGGGCATTGACGACGCCGGCTTGGTGCATCTTAAGCGCCTGACGAATCTGAATACCATCGACTTGTCCTACACCAAAATTACCGACCAGGGCCTGCAGACGTTGACGGCTTTGCCTAACCTTCAGGTGCTGAGGGTTACGGGCACGGATGTGACGGACGCCGGCGTGGAATCTCTTAAGGCCATGCCCGGATTGAGTTCCGTAAATATCGCGAACACCAAGATCACCGCGCAGGGGGCCGCGGCATTGCGTAGCTCCCGCCCGGGGCTGATCGTGGAAGAGATGGAAGATGTGGCGCGGTAGTCGCGTCTTGCCCGAATCGTCTTTCGTTGGATTTTGAAAGGTTTTTGAGATGGTGACCAAGTTTCGCAATCAGTATTCCGTCCTGTTCGGCACGGGAATGTGCATTTTTTCCGGCTGCCTTGGCAGCCCCGCTCCGCCGCCGATGCCTTCGTTTGATCCGGCCGGCTCGGCAGCCGCGGCGCTCGAACAGTACGATGCCAATCAGGATGGCAAGCTTGATGCGGGCGACTTGGCGAAATGTCCGGCGTTGGCGATCTCACTCGCGGAGTTGGACACCAATGGCGACAAGGCGCTCGACACCGGTGAAATCGCCGCTCGCATCCAGAGCTACGCCGAGGGGGGCGTCGCGCGGAAGATGTTTACCGCGCAACTGTTGCTCGATGGCCGACCGCTGGATGCCGCCGAGGTGAAATTCATCCCCGAGAAGTTCATGTTGGGCGCCGTTGTCGAGGGAACGGGCACGTCCAACGACTCCGGAGGGGTGACAATGACTTCGCCGGGAGCCGATCCGCCCGGAATCGGCGTCGGCTTCTATCGCGTCGAAGTCTCCAAAAAGGACACGTCGGGCAAGGAGACGGTACCGGCCAAGTTCAATACGGAGAGTAGTGTCGGGATTGAAGTTCCGGCTTTCACCACCAATCGGTCGCTGTCGACGCCGGTGATTTCACTGAAGCGCTGATAGCAGCGCGTCGACACGCCCCCCGGCAGACGGGGCGGCGGCGACTATTTTGATTTTATTCCCAACTTCTTAGTGAGCGCATCTTGCCGACGCCTCACTGATCGAATTACACTACTCGCGATCTAGAGTTCGTCGCAAACGATCATCTCGATTTTCACCCGTTCGGGTAAGTCTTTTCCGTTACGTCGTAAACCATGACGCGATCGACCGCGAGTGTAAACGGCGCTTGAATTGTGCAGCGCTTGGCGGTTGAAAAGTGTGGCGCTCGGGGGTGAACGGGG
>JAWXBP010000330.1 GCA_034440135.1 Planctomycetia bacterium | reverse complement strand
AGCGGCGCGGATGCGGCGTTCAGACACGCGATAGGCCACGGCCACGGTGCCGCGAGAAGTCTTCGTTCGCGACTGCTTCCCGACCGCTGTGATCGGCAAGCTATCGCTGGTCTTCGTCCGGCCACGGCCGCCGTTCAGTCCACCCAGTCGAGCGCGTTCCCGTGTGGCGATCCGGCTCAGAATCTCCATTTCTTCCCGCGCGAGGCAAGCGCGTTGGTCGTCGGTCAAGTGGCGGCGTTTGGTGGCCGCACGCAGCATGTAGATGACGGGATCGTCGCCATTCAGCGGCGCACGGATCACAGCGACTCGTTTGATACCCAACCGCTTGGCGGCCAAATAGCGGCTCCTGCCATCGACGATGACACGCCCGTCGATGATCTCGATGGGCACTCGAACACCTCGTTCGGCGATGTCCGCTAGAAACTCGGCGTCTTGTTCCGGCGGCATCCGGGGAACGCGGTTCGCATCGGGATGAAGACGCAAGAATTTCAGGGGCACGAGTTTCACAGAGATTGTGATGTTCAGTTTCGTGGGGCGGATTCGCAGGCAGGAAGGGCCAATCAGCGCAAGAGGAGAGTGGCGGGTGGTGCCGCTCTCCAAATCCTTTCTTGATGATGGCTACGAATTTCAAGCAAGTCAGCAGCGTTAGAAGCGTTCTTCGCCGCTGTGTTCGCCATTTTCGCCGTGGCCGTTTCCGTTCGAGCCGTTGGACGACTGCTCGAAGATCCACGAGTGAGCCTGGTCACAGACCTTGGCTACCAGTGGCAAATCATCGCGTCCGAAGCTCGTCGAATCCTTCCAGTCGTCGCCGTCCTTGTAGAGCCGGGAGATGGTCACATTGTGACGCATCCCGCTTTCCGTCTCGTTTTGCCAAATGGCAGCACGGATGCGGCCGAAGCGGATTTCGTGAACCGGGCGGTTCTTCGCTTCTTTGGGTTTTGATTTCGTGGCGGTTGCCATCCGAAAGTCTCCTTCGTTGAATGAAACAGGTCGAGAAACCAATGACCTCGAACGTCGAGGCCAATTCAGAGCTGTGGTCGAAAGCATTCGCGCAGTGGCGACTACGATTCGACCATCTGTTGCAGCGCGGAACGGCAGAACCGGGTGACGATTGCTCGTTGTCGAACCGTGTCGTCCGGTTGGGCCTCCGGTGTCACGGGTGGGAAGCCGCCGCGTTCCAGCCAGTCAAGCAACGACTGCGCCAGTTCGCGGACGGTCTCCCAATCGCGGACGCGATAGGCTTCCTGCAATTGATTCCAAGCGGCTTGCGGGTCCATAGGGCACCGCCTTACGCCGCGAGGGCCAGCGACAGAAGCTGAGCCACTTTGTAGTCGGCTTCAGCTCGGTCGGCGGCGAACGTGACACGCTGCGTGAGCCGCGTCAGGGCATCCACCAAAGCGAAGATCGTGAACCCGCCCTGGGCTCGCGCGATCTCCATCGCATCCTTGATGTAGTGCTGCGGGATTCCGTGCTTACCGAGTTCCTTGGCGACCTCTTCGGAATCTGAGCCGAGCCGCGTGTGCATCGCCTTCTTGAGCACCTCCGCGAACTTGTCGCGGCGGGAGTCCCGCTTGGCGACCAGGGCTTCGATGTGCCGACGAATTTCCTGCAAGCCGTCACGGACATTGGCCGTGTGCTTTCGCGAAAACTCAACGACTTGTACCGCGTCCCACACAATGTGGTTCTGACAGACGCGCTGGAACCAGAACGATTGCATGCCGAGCGAGCGGCGGCCAACTTCCGAGTTCCAGACAAAGAAACCCGGCGCAAACGATTCACCGTCGATGTCGATCCAGCCAGTCGGGTCGATGAGAAAGCAGAACATGTCCTGCTCGCCGCAATACAACCCGGTCCCGCAGTTGTAGGCGGTTTGTGGCGGCTGAAAGTCCGTCGCCACGTCGCGAATCGTCTCAATCAGTTCGGAGTTCCACAGTCGCGTGTACGACACGCCGTGAACCGACCGCACCGTTTTGCCCGTCGTCAACAATTGCACGGGCTTTTCGGCTTGAGGCAGCGTATCGCGGAAAGCGAGCGTTGCCGTCTCGGGATGGAAGCGATTGATCGTTTCCTTGCTGATGCCGGATAGGCGACACATCTGGCTGAACGACCAATCATTCAGACCAACCGATTCACCTTTCTCCAGTGTCACGGACAATTCTCCGTCACTGACCATCGGCAGCAGAGTTTGCGGCAACTGCCATAAGTCGGCGGAGTACTGCCGCTCTTGCCGACAGTGGTCGTGCAGTTCCTTCAGAGTCTGGAAAGACTCGTCAGGACCGCGTCGATACAGCTCGCGGTTGGCTCGGGTTAAACTTGCCATCATACGTCTCCTCGATAAAACGAGATTTCGGGTGCCAAAGCCACAGCGTTCACCGGCACCCGGCTGGTGAACGACAAGACTTTGGCCCGTCTGAGACGAAAGTGGCTGCGGGCAAAGCGGCCAGGCTACGAAGGAATTAACCGACAAAAACCTTGGGGCACCACCGCCCTCTCGGTTGATGCAGCTATCGACAGCATCAATCGAGTGACGGTTGTATGACTACTCGGATGGAACACAGCAAAGAGCGGCCTGACGTCGAGTGAATTCCGTACCACACAGTTGGGGAAATGTCACGTTTTGGCCGGAGACAGGACACAACCGGAAATGTCGCCGGTTATTTCGAGTGGTTATCCCCGGTGGCCTGCGGCGTGTTGGGGTGAGGTCTCTTCGTGGTGCGGGACAAGAATTCCGTAGTCGCAGGCCAGTTGCTGAAGGTGATCGAGCGCTTCGTGCGCCAGGCCAAGGTTAAGCGTTGACTCGATGAGTTCCACGGCTTCGCTGGGGATGACGCTCCAGAAGCAAGCCGTGCGTCCGCGCTCGCGTTGGACGCGACGCCACAGAAAACGCACGGTGGCAGGGTCTTCCGGGCAGAAGACTTCGATTCCCTGTTGACTGACGATTCCGACAAACGCTTTTAGCATGCCTGATCCGTACCATAGCCAGGCGGGAAATGCAAAATGAGAATTGCGTCAAGGTGACCTCGTTTGGGAGTCATGGCAGCCTTTCGGCCATGCCCGCGCTGTATATGGTCATCGCTGCTTTGTGTCTGCTGTTTCCAGAACGGGCAGCCATCGTCTGCGGAGCGTTGATGTTCACGACTTGGTGGCATCGGCAACGCTGATAAAGTGCTTGAACGTCGCGAATTGAGTTCCGTGTCATGTTGTGGCAAAGTGCGGGCGCGAGGTGAAACGGACGCAGGCCACTGCGGGGACGCAACCTGCCAGGGATAACCTCGTCGAAGCGTCGAAGAGACGTGAAAGGGGCGGCGCGATCAGGCTTCATCGCCACCGGTCGCGCCGCCCAGTTTTTATGCAGGCAGTTAACCAGCCACGCACAAGGTTCCGCCAGGCGGTCGGGCGCTCCCCTTCGACCGCACACATTTCAAACATTTCTCACCCGTCACTTTGATGCGAGCTATGCCTCCCAAAATCCCGGGGTTCGGGGCAGCGCCCCGAGTGCAACGGAAGCGGTTCTACACCGAGATTCGCTCGACGATGTTTCGAGTGACACGACGCTTGCGGCGGTCATAAAGTCGCGTCGTTCGTGGATCGGCGTGGCCAGCCAGATACTGCACGTCTTCCAACGGAACGCCTTGTTCCAAGAGGTCGGTGATAGTCGTCACGCGAAAGGAATGGGGCGACAAACGTGAAGACAATCCCGCATCACGCAACCTGCGTTTGACCATGCGCGTCATATCGTCCGCAGTCATGGTATTGTTTGTGAGGCGTTTGGTTCGACGGATCGCGGTCCGAAACAACGGCGATGCTGGATCGGCGTACCGCAGACCGCTCCGATCCAAATACTCATTCAGCGACAGTTGCAGGTCATGGCGCACGGGAATCTCCCGGACCTTGCCGCCTTTCTCGTGAAACCGCAGACAGAATTGGTCGCCGACTTCGTAGAAATCGCGCCGCCGCAACTTGGCGACTGCCCCGACGCGGGCGGCCGTGTAGATCAAAATGCCGATCACGGCGAAGTCACGGCGGCCAACATCGTGGGACGCCGCGATGCTCTTCAGCAATCGCCGCGCATGCTCGACAGTAATCTCCGGCGTCTTGCCTTCGATGACTTGATATCGCTCGCTGCGCACCGACAACGCCGGATTCAGGATCAGGACATGCCGCATGACGAGCCCATCAAAGAACCGCCGCAGCGCCGCCAGGTGCAGTTTTCGAGTGGGTAAGGCAACCGGCAGAGAATCGAGAAATCGTCCGACATCGGCCGGTGTCACGCGGACCAAATCCAAGCCGCGTAAGCCGCTCCAATCGGAGAACAAGCGAATGGTGTGCAGATACGCTTTCCGCGTGGAGGGATTACGGATCTGTCCGTAAAAAAACTCTTCGAACGCGAATCGAGCTGCCCCACCGGCATCCCGAATGAGTGTCGGTAGGTCTGCCGGTTCTGGCCTTTCGACCGTAGCCAGCACGTTCGTTATGTCGGTCATCTTTCTCCATTGGTATCTCAAGCGGTTCTTCACTGTGCCAACCGCTCGTTTGCGATTTCAGCTTGCTTCGGGTTCACCAACCATCTGGTCGATCCATCGGGCAAGTGCCTGGAAAACGGAGTGTGGCATTGCTCAGTCGGCACCTGACGGAATTACGCGACCCGGTGAGTTTTGCGAAACTCCATCCATAGCGCCGGACAACGTCTTTTGTCCAGCACTGTTTACTCTTGCGGCAAGACGAACCGCTTCGACAGCCCAGATCCGGCCGCACGGCATGCCAGTCGACGTCCACATCGGTGCATTCCTACTTTCGCCGCTGTCCTCTCCAGACGGTGCTTTATATCCAGCGATGTGATAGTGAATTAGACCCGACTAAACACAGCTCTGTGAATGTCACTGGAAGAGAAGCTTATTACCACCCCCTCACTCACGTCGGAACGTGAGTGAGGGGTCGGTGGTGCCAACGGTTT
>JAWXBP010000329.1 GCA_034440135.1 Planctomycetia bacterium | reverse complement strand
GTTCCAATTCCGCCGAGTTGCCACGCTCCAACCGGGGCGGCGGAAGTTTGCGCATCCGCGCTGCCGGCGCCGCGACGTCTCCCATCGCTGCGCCCGTCGGCTTCTCGTCCGCCGACTCCTCGTCCTCGTCGCGCCCTGCCGGCGCCATGCGGCCCTGCTTCGGCGGCGCGCCGCTCTTCGCTTCGGCGCTCTTGGCCACGGGGGCCAGGCTGACCGGCGGCGGCTTCGGCGCGAACCGCTCGGCCTCGAACCGTTGCGATCCGATCTTCATCCGCGCCGGCTTCGGCGCCGACGACTGGGCCGAATTCTCGGCGTCGGAAACATCATTCGACCCGGCCGGATCCGGCCCCGCGGAAGGCTGCGCTGCATCACTCATGGCGCGACTGGCTCGAACACACAGAATAGTGGCAAAACGAGGGAAGTCCCTAGGGAATCCGATAATCTACCTTGCGAACGTGGGCGGCGGTAGGCAGGTGGCAACCGGCCGGGAACGGCGTTTCTGGCGGCATGACGGCGCCGACATTTTCGACCTACGGCGCAGGTTGAATCCATCTGCGGCCCCATTCATATTGAGGAGGCCCTAAGGCGCACGGCTGCCTATCAACCGCCGCCAACACAAATATCAAGTCTTTCGAGTCGAGGAGAAGTGCGATGGTCGCAACGATGGAAAAGGCGGACAAGCAGTACCAGTGCGAGGATCTCAATCAAATCGATTGGAGCGCGATCAAGGGGATCACCAAGAAACCCATCCCGGCCATCGCCCAAAAGATGGTCAAGGACGTCATCAAGCAGACGCCCAAAAAATACAAAGCGCCGTACGCCAAGCTGGGCCTGGTCAAAGGCGACATGGTGCTGCGAATCAAGGACGGCAGCGCCCACGTGGCCGACCTGATCCTGGTCGAAGCGGCGGACATTCAGCAAGGCGGGGGCAACAACCCGCCGGTGCTTTCGAATCAGGACCAGCGCGCGGTCGATCAGTACCGCCAGGCGAAGGAAGCGCTGCCGGGCGAAACGAAGCGGCGTTTGCAGACGATGGAGCGCGATCTCGGGCGACTGGACGACTCCGTGGCCAACATCAAAGACCGTTGCGCGGCGGTTCCCAAGCAGATTTTGGAAAATCAGGCCGCGGAGATGCAACGGATTCGCGATGAACGTCAGGTCGCCCAGCAACTGATGCAAGACCTGCAAAACATGATTGATGACACGACCACGCAAGTCATGGATCCGCATCGCTCGGGAAACTTCGCCAAGGCCCCGGACGCGGCCCAAGGCGATCTGCGCAAAGAACTGCTTGTGATCGCCGGCAAATGCTGGACGGGGGCCAATGCAAATTTCTCCAAGATGGAAGGCGTGATCAAACGCGCCGAATCCTTGATCCGCGTGGCCGATACCACGATTCAAGCGGCCCAGAACAACGTCCAAGGCGCGACGAGTCGCGGACAAGCGGCGCTGCAAACGATCACCGATACGACGGTCGAACTGGAAAACGAGTATCAACGGATTGTCGCGGTCTTCGGCAACAAGAACACGGCTGGGCACCTGATCAGCTTCATCGCGAACAAGACGAAGAACGTGGTCGAGTCCCAGAAAATGGATGACAAACACGCCTACCTGGATCAGGTCGTCAACCAATTGAAGCTCGTCTCCGGCAAGACGAAGCAGGTCTACGCCGGCCTGGAACAAGTCCGTCAACAGGCCACGTCCACCGCCAACGGCGTCGAAAAAGCCAACCGCGGTCACCAGTTAATCAAGCCGATTCTAGTCCGCCTGGTCAAAGTGGCCAAGGATTGCGAAACCGCCAAGAAAACCTGGGGCGCCGATTTGACCAAAAGCATGAAAGCCTTCGAGGACCTGAAGACCCTGGTCGGCACGGACAAGAAAGCCGCTGGGAAGGTTTCGGAGAAAGCGAAACAGAGTTAGTGGGGGCAAGCGGCGGGGGGAATGGCAATTCAACCAGATTCGAAAGGTCGGCGTCGGCCTTCGTTTTCATTGATGCTAGCGCGGAAATGCTGGGGATAGCTCGCCGAATTGAATAGGATGGAAATGGACGCTTAGGCAGGTTGTTGGCGGCCGAACAATTGTGTCGAAGTTTGACCGTGCGGGTGGACTGGTCCCGACCAAGGGGGCGCGGTATGATGCTGGTGCCGGGAGAGGGGTTGAGCGGTGCCACTGGGTGCTGGTCGCCCTCGATGGCTCACGTTGCGGCACAACATGTGCCGGTATTACGAGATATGTCCAATAGCGCAGGCATGACGCCGGGCGCAGGGCAAGGCGTCCCCGCAAGGGGAAATGCCGGGCAACCCTTGCGGGAAGCTGATAGGTACGGGCAGGGCGCTTATAAACGCTCCCGTTAAATTGTCCGGTGTGTAGCCTCTAGAGCTATGCAAGAAAAGAGTTACAGACTCTACGCTGTAGCATTACTCCCCCGTTGCAATCGAGGTAGCAGTTGCTCGTAGCTTGACTTCTTGCGAGTCGCACGATACCATCCTGACGTCGGGGTAGCGCCCGCGTGAGGGGGTGCCTCGCCCAGCCGAGGTGCCGCACGCGGTTGTTACACCGGCCAACATGCCCTTGTAATGGGGGCTAAAGGTACGTCGCAGCGCTGGAAGGAGCGCGCCGTATAAACGCGACGGGTTCCGCCCAAACTTAAACAGCGGAACGGAAATCAAACAATCAAATTAAATAATTTGATCGTTTGCACACTCCTCGTGCGCGCAAGTACTCATTTGAGATTCTTGCGAACTCTCGCCGAATTCGAGTGAGAGTTCATCCAATCTGGCTGTCTGCCAATTGGGCCATTTTCCCTTTTCTCTAAGGAGAGCAATATGCTCCGAGTTCTCGACGTTTCGCTTGCCAATGCGCAATCGGTCGCGCTTGATGGCTATGCGAAGTTCTGCATTTCGATTTCGCGCGAAGAATCTTAGCGACAATGTCAATCTCGCGTTGGATTGGGGCGACGTGCGCCAGCTGCTCGTCGCAATCCTTGTCGCTCTTCGTGATGTGCAACACGACGGGTTCGCCGCATCCGTTTGCATCCAACTCATCCAATTGGTCGAAGAGGACGAGCGACGTCAGGAAGGCTGACGGCATACAGGCCGCATCCCTCGTTGAACCAACAGCCGCAACCGCGGCTTTTTTCATGCGCTGAGCCGTAGCCGCGCGCTCGACGCAAACACATCCAGCCATCAGAGGTCAAAGGGCCGCCCATCGTGGGCGGCCCTTTTTTCGTTGGCACTTCTCAAACCACTTCAAGGAGATTGAAAATGGTCGTACTGCATTGTCATTTTGACCGGGTTCCGCTCGATCGACGCGCACGCGCCGGGCTGCAAAAATGCCTCAAATCAATCGCAGACCATCCGTGGTGGATTGGCATCGGCGTGGTGTACGCAATTCGTCGAGTCCTCGCCGAACAGTATTTGGGAGACAATGATGGAAAAGAGTTCCGAAACACGCAGCGAGATCTGCCACCAATGCAGCGGTGGTCCGACTACTACGTCAAATTCTACGCACGACATCGAGATGACTCCGGCCGTATCGTCGTTAGCCAGCTCGGGAACGTCTACTATTCGCCCGACCACTACGAGCAATTCGTCGTGCTGTTTACTCCTTGAGATCGAACAATTGCAGCAACGACGCGGGGCGCCCGGCGCTACAGCAAATCGCAAAACTCCGCCACCGATATCCCCGCCTCTCGAATCAGGCTGCGCAAAGTGCCTTTGGCAAGCTCCGCGTGGTTCGGCACCGTCAAACGTCGGTGTGGCGCCTCGGTTTGGCGAAGGATAACATGGCTGCCGGTCTGATGGTCGACTTCGCAACCAAGTTGCTCGAAGGCCTTCACTGCTTCTCGAGCCGAGACCACCGGCAGCTTCGTCACGGCCCAACCTCCACTGTCTCTTCCCAGATCGACGGTGGAATCGGTTCGCCGTGCTTCTCCAGGCTGGCAACGTAGCCGGCGATGGCGTCTTTGATGTTCGTCACCGCTTCGGCGCGCGTGGCGCCCTGGCTCACGCAACCCGGCAGCGTGGGGCAATTCGCCACGAACACGCCGTCTTCGTCTTGTTCGATCAGTACTCGATATCGCATCAATGGAGTCCTCCGAGTTCAGATTATAGCTTTTGCGAAGGTGCCACGCTCGATGAGAGATCAACGTCCTCTCCGGCCGGCCTCACAGAGACCGGCTACAGACGGAACTGAGGACCGCGAGCGCGAATCATGCCAGCAAGCTAGCACCCACCCCTTCTGCTCTTGCCCCACGCTCCCCCGGCGGCTTACATTGCTCGTCCGCCCGGTTTCCCGTGACCAGGCCCTGGCGTCAGGATGACGCCTGCTGCGAAACCCCGCTGTAGCGAGTTCAAGGATGACCGCCACGCTGCATTTGCGGCTCTTGCCCATGGATGGGCCGGACGCCGAGACCTGTTTACATTCCGACGCTTCTTCCGCGACCTCCGTGGACCGACTGGCTGGCCTGCGGCGAGCCGTGGTGCGGACCCGGGAGTGGTTGCTGGCCCAACAACACGCCGACGGCTACTGGGTCGGCGAGTTGGAAGGGGACACGATCCTCGAAAGCGAATACATTCTCCTGCTCGCCTTCTTGGGGCAGGAACGCGGCCCTCGGGCGGAAGCCGCGGCACGCTACATCCTCCAGCAACAAACCGAGGCCGGCGGCTGGGCGCAGTATCCCGGCGGGCCGATCGATATCAGCGCCACGGTCAAGGCGTACTTCGCCCTCAAGCTCACCGGGCACGACCCCAGCACCGAGGCCATGCGCCGCGCCCGCGCCTGCGTACTCAGCCATGGCGGGGCCGACGCGGTGAACAGCTTCACGCGATTCTATCTCGCGCTCTTGGGACAGATCTCTTACGACCAATGCCCGGCGGTGCCGCCCGAGGCGGTGCTGCTGCCGAAGTGGTTCCCGGTGAATCTCACCAAAGTGAGCGCCTGGAGCCGGACGATCATCGTCCCGCTGTCGATCATGTGGGCGTGCCGGCCGTTGCGCGAAGTTGCGCCGGAATTCGGCATCCGCGAGTTGTTCCTGAAGCAACCCGAGGATTGGCCCGCGCTGCGTTGTCCGGGAATGACCGGCGGCACGGGCCTGTTGAGTTGGGATCGCTGCTTCCGCGCCGTCGATCGCGGGCTCAAGTTCCTGGAGCGCCAAGGCTGGGTGCCCGCGCGCGGCAAGGCGCTGGCCACGGCGGAACGTTGGATGATCGACCGTTTCGCCGGCAGCGACGGCCTGGGCGCGATCTTCCCGCCAATGGTCTGGAGCATCATCGCGTTGCGATCGTTGGGTTATTCGGACGATCGCCCCGAGATGAAGTATTGCCTCGAACAGCTCGAAGGGTTGGTGATCGAGGAAGACGGCGCCGTGCGGCTGCAACCGTGCAAGTCGCCGGTGTGGGACACGGGCATCGCCCTCCGCGCCTTGGCCGACGCGGGTTTGCCGGGCGATCATCCGGCCGTCCAGCGCGGCGTCGAGTGGTTGCTCGATCGCGAAGTCACCAAGCGCGGCGATTGGGCCGCACGCAGCGACAGCCCGGCCGGCGGCTGGTGTTTCGAGCACAACAACGATTTCTATCCCGACTGCGACGACACGGCGATGGTCATCATGGCCCTCTGGCGGCAGTTCGAGGACGGCGAAACGCAGCCGCTGCCGGCAGGCTACGCATTGCGCTTTCGGGATGAAGCGGAACGCCCGTCGACGCATCTCGCGGCGACGCTCGATCGCACCACCGGCGCGATCGCCCGGGCCGAGCGCTGGTTGCTCGGCATGCAAAACAAAGACGGCGGTTGGGGCGCCTTCGATCGCGACAACACGAGCGAATTCCTCTGCCACGTGCCGTTCGCCGATCACAACGCCATGATCGACCCCAGCTCGCCCGATTTGGCGGCGCGCGTATTGGAAGCGCTCGCCTGCCTGGGTCGCCGCGTCGGAAATCCGGCCGTCGATCGCGCAGTGAAATATCTCCGCGCCACGCAAGAAGCCGACGGCGCATGGTTTGGCCGCTGGGGCGTGAACTACATCTACGGCACGTGGCAAGTCATCACGGGCCTGCGTGCGGTCGGCGTACCGGAAAACGATCCGCTCATCGTCGCAGGCGTAAACTGGTTGATCGCGCACCAGCAATCCTCCGGCGGCTGGGGCGAATCGGCCGACAGTTATGCGGAACCGCATCTGCGCGGCCAAGGTGCGACGACCGCCTCGCAAACCGCCTGGGCGCTGCTGGGATTATTGGCGGCCGGCAGGCACGATCATCCGTCGGTCGCGCGCGGCGTGCGCTACCTGATCGAAACCCAAAACAACGACGGCCGCTGGGACGAGCCCGAATTCACCGGCACCGGTTTCCCGCGCGTGTTCTATCTGCGGTATCACCTGTACCCAATCTATTTCCCGCTGATGGCACTGGCGCAATATGCCCGCGCGGAAAGCGCGAAGAGCCCGGAACCAAGAGTCAAAATCGCGATTGCAAGCCAACAGCCGTAGGGCGGGCCGCGCGCGAAGGAAACCGTCGCCATGCATCCAAGCCCGAAAGATGGGAACCGCTCCACAACAAAAACGTAAGGCCCGCCTTAGCGCGCCACGGCGGACCTTACCCGTTGAAGCAAATCGCGGTACGAGTTGCGAAGCGGAATAACACCAACCACCCAACGCGCGCATCGCCCGCCCTACGATACTTACTACTCCACCTCCATCACCTACGGCCTGCCATGCGCTTCCCGCTCTCGCTCACCAGCACGATGGCCACGTACTTGCTCAAGAAGAAACTGAGCGGCGAGCCGCGGTTTCCCTTGGTGCTGATGCTCGAGCCGCTGCACGCCTGCAACCTGACTTGCACCGGCTGCGGGCGGATTCGCGAGTACGCCAACACGATCAAGGACAAGCTGACCGTCGAAGAATGCCTGGCCGCGGTCGATGAATGCGGCGCGCCAGTAGTGAGCATCTGCGGCGGCGAGCCGATGATTTATCCTGGCCTCGAAGAACTCGTCGCCAAGATTTTGGAGCGCAAAAAGCACATCTATCTCTGCACGAACGGGATGTTCATCAAGAAGAAACTCGCCGGCTTCAAGCCGACGAGCCGGTTCTTCTTTAACGTCCACTTGGATGGCATGGAAAAGTCGCACGACCTGGCCGTCGAGCGCGAAGGCGTGTTCCAGGAAGCAATCGAAGGGATCAAGGCCGCGAAACAGGCCGGCTTCCTGGTCTGCACGAACACGACGATCTACAAAGAAACCGACATGAACGAGATCGCGGTGCTATACGCGTATCTCACCGAACTGGGCGTCGACGGCTTCATGCTCAGCCCCGCCTACGGTTACGACGCCGTGCAGAAGACCAATCCCGAAGGCGCGCAGCAGATCTTCATGACCCGCGACGACGTCCACGCCAAATTTCGCGCCGGCAAAGACCTGCTCAAGCAGTTCAAACTCAACACGTCGCCCATCTATCTCGAATTCCTTCGCGGCGAGCGCGATCTCAAGTGCGCCGCCTGGGCGAACCCCACTCGCAACGTCCGCGGCTGGAAGGGCCCGTGTTACCTGATCACGAACCGGCACTACAAAACCTACCGCGACCTGATCGAGCAAACCGACTGGAACGCGCTCGGCCGCGGCAAAGACCCGCGCTGCGAACACTGCCTGGTCCACTGCGGCTTCGAACCCGCGGCAGTGTTAGGAGTGAACCGCCGGCTGGGGGATTCGCTGAAGATGGCGGTGTGGCAGTTGACGTAAAGGGTCAATCGCGTTTTGAACCGCTGAGGGGCGGAGACGCTGAGGGGGAAGCGCTTAGCTCTTGCGTCACTCTTCGAGGGTGCTTGCGTGAATAGGTTTCCGTATTTGATCGCTGCGATTATGGCGACTGTCGGCTGTGCCGCCGACATGAATTCGCTCCTGCCCGGCTCCCTTGCCGAGCGCAAGTCTACTTTGTCGATTTACGCCATCAAGTACAGCATTCCGGTTGGAACAAGCGTGGAAGCAGCGCAATCGCTGCTGACGGCGGAAGGGTTTACTTGCCGCGTCCAGAAAAACTCGACGCTCAAGTTCGAGGAGCTTCGCGCAAGTGGCGAAGTCGTGAAGGGAACCATAGAGAACGTCGACTACCTTGATTGCACACGGACCAGGCAAAGTGGACTTGTTACTTGTGTGGATATCGTCGACGTTGTGTTTACCTCGGATGGCGTGACCGACGTAAAGGTCTTCAACGAGTTTATTGGACCTTAGTCCAGTAGGTCAGGCAAAATCCATCCTGGAAAATCCCGGCACAACATGAGCCGTCGCCATCAATGGCCGCTGTCGGCGCGCATCGGGATTGCCTGACATGATCGCGGCGTCCACTCCTGTCAGGCAATCCCGAGAGTATGGAATCGTGTGCGTTGTGCGCGGATATTTTAGTCGACCTGGCGAGCGTTGGGCGCGATTTGCCTGACCTACTTGAACGAGACGCCAAACAAAAAGGCCGCCGTGAGCTTCACGGCGGCTTTGCTTGTTGAATCACGTTCGCGGCGATGATTTCTACTTCTTCCCACTCGCTCGAATCACCGCTTGCGCCGCGGCGAGGCGGGCTACCGGGACGCGGAATGGCGAGCAGCTGACGTAGTCCAGGCCGGTCTTGTGGCAGAAGGCGATCGACGCCGGGTCGCCGCCGTGTTCGCCGCAGATGCCGACCTTGAGGTCCTTCTTCGTCTTGCGGCCCTTGTGGACGCCCATCTCCACCAGTTGGCCCACGCCCGAAATGTCGAGCGTCTGGAACGGGTCTTTTTCCAGCAGTTCCTGCTTGAGGTAGTCCGGCAGGAAGGTGTTGATGTCGTCGCGGCTGAAGCCGAACGTCATCTGCGTGAGGTCGTTGGTGCCGAAGCTGAAGAAGTCGGCGTGTTCGGCGATTTGATCCGCCGTCAGCGCCGCGCGGGGAATCTCGATCATCGTGCCGATCAAGATATCGAGCTTGCCCGTGAACTTGTGCTGTTTCTTCACGGCTTCGATGGTCTTCTCGGTCAGCTTCCGCAGCGATGACAATTCCTTCGCCGTGCCGACGAGCGGAATCATGATCTCCGGATGCGCGTCGATCTTTTTCTGCTTGCAGTGCATGGCCGCTTCGACGATGGCCGTGACCTGCATCTCGAGGATTTCGGGATACGTCACCGCCAACCGGCAGCCGCGGTGGCCGAGCATCGGGTTCATCTCGTGCAACTGCTGCACGCGTTGCTTGATGACCGCGGGTTTGACGCCGATCATCTGCGCCAGTTCGGCTTGCGTCGCCGCGTCGTGCGGCAGGAATTCATGCAACGGCGGATCGAGCAACCGCACCGTGACCGGCAGGCCCTTCATGGCGGTGAAGATGCCAATGAAGTCCGCCCGCTGGAACGGCAGCAACTTGGCCAGCGCCTTGCGGCGGTCTTCCACGGTCGAGGCCACGATCATCTCTCGCATCGCCGCGATGCGGTCCCCGCCGAAGAACATGTGTTCCGTGCGGCAAAGGCCGATCCCTTCCGCGCCGAAGCCGCGGGCGCGCTCGGAATCTTCCGGCGTATCCGCGTTGGTGCGAATCTTGAGCGTGCGGTACTTGTCGGCCCACTTCATCAACGTGGCGAAGTCGCCCGACATGCTCGGGGCCTGCGTGGGGACCGAGCCGGCCATCACTTCGCCGGTGCCGCCGTCGAGGGAGATTACGTCTCCTTCGCCGAACTTGCGATCGCCGACGACGATGGTCCGCTTCTTTTCATCAATCTGGATCTCGCCGGCGCCGCACACGCAGGGCTTGCCCCAACCGCGGGCGACGACCGCCGCATGACTCGTCATGCCGCCGGTGCTGGTGAGAATCCCCTTCGCCGCGTGCATGCCTTCGACGTCTTCCGGGCTGGTTTCTTTGCGGACCAGGATCACCGCTTCGCCCGCGTGCGTGCGATCGGTCGCGTCGGAGGCCGTGAACGACAACTTGCCGACCGCCGCGCCCGGCGATGCTGGCAGGCCCTTCGTCAACACGATGCGCTTAGCCTTGGGATCGAACGACGGCAGCAACAATTGATTCAAGTCGTTCGGCGGCACGCGGAGCACGCCTTCCGTCTCCGGAATCAGCTTTTCCTTGACCATGTCGCAGGCGATCCTCACCGCCGCAGCGCCGGTCCGCTTGCCGCTGCGCGTTTGGAGCATGTACAGCACGTCGCGTTCGATAGTGAACTCGAAGTCCTGCATTTCCTTGTAATGCTTTTCCAGCTTGTCCTTGATCTCGATCAATTGCTTGTGAACCTTCGGACGCCACTTCTTCATTTCGATGACTGGTTGCGGCGTGCGGATGCCGGCCACGACGTCTTCGCCCTGAGCGTTCACGAGGAATTCGCCGTAGAACTCGTTCTTGCCCGTCGAGGGATCTCGCGTGAAGGCGACGCCGGTGCCGGAATCCTCGCCCATGTTGCCGAACACCATCAACTGCACGTTGACGCCGGTGCCCTTCAAGCCGCTGATCTCATTGATCTGCCGGTACGACAGCGCCCGCGGAGCGTTCCAACTGGCGAACACCGCGCCGACCGATTTCTCCAGTTGCTGGTACGGATCCTGCGGGAACGACTCGCCGGTGTGTTTTTGATAAACCTTCTTGTAGGCCTCGACCAGTTCCGCCAGGCCTTCGACGCCGAGGTCGGTGTCGAGTTGCACCTTGTGCTTCTTCTTGATGCGGTCGAATTCCGCCTCGAAGTGCTCATGATGCACGCCCATCACTACGTCGCCGAACATGTTGATCAGCCGGCGATAGGCGTCCAGGGCAAAGCGGCGATTCTTGGACATCGCTTCCAGGCCCACGACCGCCTTGTCGTTCAGACCCAGGTTGAGCACCGTGTCCATCATGCCAGGCATGCTGGCAGCCGCGCCGGAGCGGACCGAAACCAGCAGCGGGTCTTTATCCGAGCCGAACTTCTTGCCGCTCTCTTTTTCGAGCATGGCGACGTTGGCCTTCACTTCGTCCAGCAAGCCGTCCGGGAACTTCTCGCCGACTTCGTAGTACTCGGCGCAGGTCTCGGTCGTGATCGTGAAGCCCGGGGGAACCGGCAGGCCGATCGAGGTCATTTCGGCCAGATTGGCCCCTTTGCCCCCCAAGAGGAGCTTCATGGACCTATCGCCTTCGGCCTTGGTCTTGCCGAAGTAGTAGACGCGCTTGTGCTTCTTGGCCATCGCTTGGTTCTTTCGCTTGCAATCGAGAAAATCCGCCCGGGACCGGCCCAAACGCCGATCGTGATTTCGCCCAGCGGGAGAAGGTCCAGTTTTGAATAAGCTGGGCAGTCTAACTAGGGCCGGAGGGGGCGTCAAGGATTGGTTGAGGGCCCGAAACAAGCGTTTGCCCTCGAACTCGGAGGCGGTCTAATGGGGTCATGTTGCCTGTCGTAATCTCAATCTTGGTGCTCCTGACATCTCTGTTTTGGCTTCACTGGCTCGCTGTGCGCGACGGATACGTAAGCGATCCATGGCTGCTGCTGACTGGAATTTCAGTCGTCACTTACTCAATTCGTGAGTGGAACAAGGCGAAGTGGCCAATCGCAGCCGGTTTTGCAGCGATTGCCGCGCTCGTTCTCGCTCGATGATCACGGCGGGCTTTCTAGCGTCCGACATTGAAGACCTTCGGTCGGGCCGGTAGCACGGTCGGGACACACGTGCCGCAACCTGTAAAGCTGAGTTAGTTTGACCACGGCCGTTTGAGCAGCTCGCAGCAACCAGAGAAGCAATCCCTAAGCGTAAATGTCTTATCGACCCAGCCGTTAGGACTTTCCCACGGATCATCGACCTTTGGGTCGCGGCGTGACGACCGGATCGGTGTGGTAGCTGCCGAATCTTTGGCGATTGCCGCACAGCCTGGGAGTAGTAGTAACGTTACCGCAATGAAACCACGCATTGGAAATGCTCCCTCGGCCGGGCGGTTAAGAGCGTGGGATACGCGATTTCCCGTATGCGGTCAACACGAAGAAGGCCGCCAGTACTCTGTTGTGGTACGGTCTCCCGACCGTACCACGACGGGCTTGGTGACGTCCGATACTGGAGACCTTCGGTCGGACCGGTGGCACGGTCGGGAGACACGTGCCACAACGTGGCGGATGGATTAGACTGGTTCCAGAAGCCCCGCCCCTGACCTGTTGTTCCAGGCGTCTTTGCATGGTCCATTTCGGACGATTTCTCGCGATTCTCTTCGTCCTGGCGACGGGCCGCCCAGTTTTGGCGGACGACACCGTCTCGGTCACGCCGGCCGCTGGTGAGCCGGCCGTCGACCCCGCCGGCCTGGCCCTGTTTCAAGGCCATCTGCGGGAACTGTTGGCCCATCGCTGTGTGATGTGCCATGGGGGCGACGCGACCGAGTCGGAGTTCGACCTGACGACCCGCGAAGGGCTACTCAAGGGCGGAGTTGGGGGCGAGGTGTTGGCCGTCGGGCAAGGTTCGTCGAGCCGGCTCGTCAAGCTCTTGCGGCACGAGGAAGAGCCGAAGATGCCGGAGGAAGGGGACAAGTTGACCGAGGAGGAGATCGCCTGGGTTGTGGAATGGATCGACCGCGGCGCGCCGTATGACAAGCCGCTGCGCACGGAGGAGGACGCCACGCCTTGGACGGAGCGTGTCGTGCCGGCCGAATCGCGGCAGCATTGGTCGTTCCAGCGGTTGCACGATGTTTCGCCGCCGGAGTTCGCGGACGACAACTGGTCCCGCACGCCGATCGACAAGTTCATCTTGGAAAAACAGCGCGCACAGGGGCTGACGCCGAACGCGCCGGCCGATCGCCGCGTGTTGATTCGCCGCGCGTACTTGGATTTGATCGGCCTGCCGCCGACGCCGGAGGAAGTGGACGCGTTTCTGGCGGATGCATCACCGGACGCTTACGACAAGTTGATCGATCGCTTGCTCGAAAACGCGCACTTCGGCGAGCGCTGGGCGCGGCATTGGCTCGACGTGGCGCGGTTCGCCGAGAGCCATGGCTTCGAGCACGACTACGATCGTCCGTATGCGTTTCATTACCGCGACTTCGTGATCCGCGCGTTCAACGCCGACTTGCCGTTCAACACGTTTGTGAAATGGCAACTCGCCGGGGACGAATACGAACCGGAGAATCCGCTGGCGATGATGGCCACGGGCTTCCTCGCGGCCGGTGTGCACGCCACGCAGATCACGAAAAACGAAGTCGAAAAACACCGCTACGACGAGTTGGACGACATCGTCGGCACGACCACAACCGCCATGTTCGGGCTGACATTGGGCTGCGCCCGGTGCCACGACCACAAGTTCGACCCGCTGCCGCAGCGCGACTACTACCGCATGGTGGCCAACTTCACGACCACGGTGCGTAGCGAGCAGGAATTGAATTTCGAACCCGAGGCCTACGCGAAGGCGCGGCAGGAGTTCGACCAGTTGCTCGCGCCGCGCAGAAACGCAATCGAAGTGTATGAGCTTACGGAATTGCCGGCCAAGTTCGCCGACTGGGAACGGGCTCAAACCAGTGCGAAACCGCCTGTGCCATGGCAAGCGCTGTCGATCGAGCAATTCACTTCCGCGGGCGGAGCGACCTCGAAGCCGTTGGAAGACGGTTCGCTGGTGATCGAAGGTGCGCCAGGCGAGAGCGAAACCTACACCGTGTCTGGCGTGGCGGAGCTTGCCGGTGTGACGTCCTTGCGTCTTGAGGCGCTCGCGCACGAGTCACTCCCGCAGCATGGCCCCGGCCGAGCGGCGAACGGCAACTTTGCACTGTCGACCGTTTCGCTTCAAAGTGCGCCGGCGAGTGGCGATGCCGCGCCGACAGAAGTGCGTTTCGATCGCGCCGTCGCGACGCACGCACAAGAAGGCTTGCCCGCCGCCGCGACCATTGACGATGACGCAAAATCCGCCTGGGCAGTGGACGGAAAGATTGGCCAGGACCATGCTTTGGTGTTGCAATTCGCGGACGACCTGGCGACGACGGGCCCTGTCCGCTGGTCATTAACGCTCAAATTCGAGAACAACTCCGGACACAGCATCGGCCGATTGCGTTTGTCGACGAGCACCGCGCCGCGGCCGGTGGGACTCGAAGGGAACGCCATTCCCGGCGAGATCTCAAGGTTACTGCGAATTCCCGCGGCGCAGCGTTCGCCGGACGAATGGCAAGTGCTGCTCGATTGGTACAAATGGCGCGACGCCGGCTGGCAAGCCCTGCGTAAGCCGATGCGCGAACTTCTCTTGGCCGAACCGAAACCTCGGCTGGAAAAAGTGCTGATCTCCAGCGAAGGCGTCCCCGCCGTGCGCTTGCATACGCAAGGCGGCGATTTTCTCGAAGCGACGCATTTCCTCAAGCGCGGCAATTCAAATGATAAGGTCGCCGTCGCGGAGCCAGGCTTCATTCAAGTCACGTCCGACGCCGGCGAAGGTCCGGAACACTGGTTCGTCGCCCCGCCAGACGGAGCGCACACTTCCTATCGCCGCCGGGCGCTCGCCGAATGGATGACCGACGTCGATCACGGCGCGGGGCACTTGCTGGCGCGGGTGATCGTGAATCGCCTCTGGCAACATCACTTCGGGCGCGGCATCGTCGCCACGCCGAGCGATTTCGGCACGCGGGGCGAGCCGCCCACACATCCGGATTTGCTCGATTGGCTGGCGGGAGAGTTGATTCGCAACGACTGGCAATTGAAGCCGCTGCATCGCTTAATGATGGCCAGCGCGGCCTATCAACAGGACGCACTCGCCGACGCCGCCAAGGCGTCGATCGATCGGGATAACAAGCTTGTTTGGCGACACGTCCCGCGCCGCTTGGAAGCCGAAATTCTGCGCGATCAAATGCTCGCGGTGAGCGGCGCGCTCGACAGCACGATATTCGGCCCAGGTACGCTCGACGAATCGCACCGTCGGCGGAGCATCTACTTCACCGTGAAGCGCAGCAAGCTCGTGCCGATGATGCTTTCGTTCGACGCGCCGGACGCCCTGGCTGGTCTTGGACGCCGGGCCACCACGACGGTAGCGCCGCAGGCGCTCACCATTATGAACAACGCCCAGGTCCGAGCCTGGGCCGTGGCGTTCGCTGGCAAAGTCCTGCCGGATGATCAAGTCGCGAGCGAAGCCGCCATCCAGAACGCTCACCGCCTGGCACTCTGCCGCGAACTGGACGAAACTGAGCTCGCCGCGGCGGTGCGCTTCATCGAAGCGCAAACAGCCGCCTACAGCGCCGCAGGAAACCCCACTCCGCGGCGCACCGCGATGGCGGATTACTGCCAGATTCTCTTCGGACTGAACGAATTCGCCTACGTGGAATAGGGCGCCGCCAATAACCTACGCCCCGGGGTTGTTCCAGTCTTCGAGGACGGACTCCCACGACGCCTGATTGACCGCGGCCAGGTCATCGCCGTCGGCGTCGCGGCGATTCCACCAATCAAATTCATCGTCGCCATCGGCGATTGTGAACAACTGATCGGCGGCGTTACCGGAGGCGGCGGTCATCATCGGCGGCGGCGGAATGCTCACCGCCTGCTCGCCGAAGTTGTTGCGGACCGCGTTCAGGTCGACAATATCGATGGCGCCGCTTCCGGACAAGTCGCCGACGATGTCCGTCGCCAGCTCGCCGAAATTGTTTCGCACATAGTTCAGGTCGGTGATGCCGACGTCGCCGCTGCGATCGATGTCGCCCGGCAGGACGCGGAAACTGAACTCAAAGCCGCCGCCGGCCGTCGCGTCGCCCGACGGGAAGGCGCTCACGGCGTTCGTCCATTCGCCGTCCAGGGCCAGCCCGTCGTCCACATCGATAATCGTATCGACCAAGGACAACGTGACCAGATCGACCGCGATCGGCGCGGTCAAAGTCCAAGTCGCGGTAAAGGAAAGCGCGTCGTAGGCGAACGAATCAATCAGGTATTGGCCGACATTCACGCCGGCGATCGACAAGTCATCTTCCGCGACCACGACGTCTTCGGTGAAGACAACGCGAATCTGATCCAGATTCACCCAGGGCAGCACGGTCCATTGGTCCGCGCCAGCCGGAATGACATAGCCAGGCGTCGTCAATAGGTCGAAGAAGCCGGTTTGCCAGGCGGTCGAGGAGGCCAGCACCTGCGACACGGCCGGCGCGTCTACGGGAACCGCGCTCACTTCGATCGTAACTTCGTCGGAGCCGACGCCTAAGTCGTCGTCCAGGACTGTGAACGTGACTTGATAGCTGCCGGCAAGCGTGGGCGTGAACGAGAACGAAGCTCCGTCGCCCGTCGCGAACGGTAGTCCGTCGCGCAGTACTTCCCAGCGCAACGTGTGCGTGTCTTGCGTGCCGACATCATCGAACAATCCGGTCAATTCGATCGGCAGGCCCACTTCGCCACTCACGGGCGCACCATCAATCGCTGCGCTCGGCGGTAGATTCGTGACGGTTGTCGCGACGTCCGCCTGGTCTTCGCCGCCGTCGTCATCGGCAAGCGTCACTTGGATTTGATAGACGTCCGCCGCGGTTGCCGTCGGATTGTCGTCGGCGTACACGTGCGTCACGTCGAACGCCGTCGTTCCCGCTGGGAAGGGGAAATCCTCGACCGAACCGTCACCCCAATCAACGCGAAGGACAAAGGAATCGAGCGTACCAACGTCGGCGATTGGGCCTGTTAAATGCACTTCGCCCGCTTCGTCGATCGCTGGCGTCACCGCCAGATCAGAAATCGCGGGCGCGACATTGGCAACCGTGACGTTCGTCGGCTTGACGATGGAGGCCGGGCCGGTCGTGTCCTCGACGGTGACCAAGACGGGGTACAGGTCGGACTCGGTGCCGGTTGGATCGTCGTCATCATAGGTATGAATCACGCTGAAACTGAACACGCCTGCCGGAACGGTCAGGGTATCGACGTCGCCGTCGCCCCAATCGATGGTCACCTCGTGCGGTCCGGCCGAATCGCTCTCAAAGCTGCCATCGAGCGTTAACGGAGTCCCTTCAGCGACGGGATCCGCGCTGAACGTGAGCACCAGGTTCTGCAGGCCGAAGAAATCGACGAAGCCCAAGTCGTCGTCGTCGCTGTCGTGGTAAATGACATCCTCGATGTCATTCGTCGCGGTCGCGAAGAACAAGTTCCCGCGCGCCGACACGTCCGGCGGCACGCCCTGCCGGCCCACGACGTTGTCCTCGTTGAGATTGACGATCGCCCCGTCGTTCTCATCAGCCATTTCCACGTAGCTGGAGAAATCGTTGCCGCCGTGGCTCGCGCCGAAGCCGGTGAAGTCCGTGCCGAGTCCTTCCTGGCCGGCGTCGACGATGCCGCCGGTCTCGATCAGCAATCCGATCGAGTTGTTGTCAGTCAAGTTGTTGTCTTCCAGCATCGCGATGCCGTCGCGCAGCACGCGGATGCCGACGTTGTTTTCACCGATGCGATTGCCGACGATCTCCGCAGCTCCGCCGTTGACTTCGACGCCGACGCGTCCGCCGGTGATCGACGCGGTATTGCCGAGAATATGCGCCACAGCCCGGTGGCCGCCGTTGCTCGCCCCGTCGTTCTCGAACACGCGGACGCCGATGGTGTTGTCGTCGAGCGTGTTGTTGTTCATTTCCAACCCGTCGCCGATCGTCGCCTCGACGGTCCGGCCGCCGGCGGGCGACGTGCCGTTGCGATACAGGTCGACGCCGATCTCGAATCCGGTGATAGTATTGCCAAGAATCGTCGCGTAACTGGCGCCGTCCTCGTCGCCGAAGAGATCGCCGTCGTCGGTCAGGAACACGCCAACGCCGCGGCCCGGGCCGTCCGAGGAACTGAGCGAGCTCGTGATCTGGTTGTTGGCGACGATGATCGGCCGCGTCGCGTCTTCGTTGTGGAACAACCAGATGCCGGAGTCGTCGCGCTCGGCAAGAATCTCGTTGCCCGCAATCGCGACTTGCCCTTGCGAATACTGAACGAAGACGCCGATGTCGTCACTGTTGCCTTCGGTCAGGTCGATCACGTTGCCGAAGCCGCCCAATCCGCCGACCAGACTGCCGTTCGCGGCGCCGCTGAGAGCGACCCCCTGGTTCACGCGACGGAGCGTGTTCTGCTGAATGATGACGACCGGAGCGTTCGTGAAGTCACCGCGATCGTTCGCGCCGATGCCAATCGTCGCACCGATGATCGTATTGCCGGTGATCAGCGCATTGCCCTCACGTACGAGGATCGCCTCGCGAGTCGTGACATCCTCGATGCGCGCGTCGCGGATGATGTTGTCCACGCTGCGTGGCGCGCCAGGCGCTTCGGACGAGAACAACTCGACGCCTCTTCGCCAAATGTGCAAAACATCGACGTTTTCGATCCGCGTGCGATGATAGACGACGCCGGTGCGACGGTCGGAAATGACGCCCGTCCGAAAATTGTTGCGGCCAGGGGTCAGACCAGAATTCGCCCGGCCGTTGATCGTCAAGTTCTGAATGACGACGTCGCTCGACTGGACGATGAAGCCTTGTTGAAAGTCGCCGCCGAAGGCGATGTCGGTGTGATCATCCTCCGCGCCAGGCGCGATCACCACGCCGCCGCGGGATTCCCCGCTGACCGTCAAAGGACGGTCGACGGTGGAGTTGCTTTCTCGGTAAAGCCCGTTGTGGACGATCAGCGTGCCGCCGGCCAGCGCCCAGTTGATCCCTTCTTGAATCAGCCCAGCGTCCCCAGCCTGTGGGCTGTCGTCATCGACGTGCAGCGTACTGAAATCGCCTTGAAAGCCGTTCGTCGAATCGCCGTCGATATCCGTGCCCGAATCGAGCCACGGCGAGAAGTCGACGTCGCCTTGCTCCACTTGATTCACGCCGTCGGGAGTGTTGATCCCCCACCAATTCCCCGAGGCGTCGACCAGCGCGCCGGATTGATTTCGGATGGATCGATTGCCGTTGTTAGAGAGGGAATTGTTGAAGATGAGGCCGATCTCGCCGGCCGTGGCGGTGATTCGCACGCCGTCCGACGTGTTGTCGACGATGAAATTGTTGGCAATGGAAGTGGCTGTACCGGCATCGGTGATGCGAATCCCGGTGTCGTTGGCGTTAATGTGGTTGCCGAGGATCGACGCCGTGCCGCCGTCGATATCGATGCCGATCGCGTTTCCGGAAATCGTGGCAGCATTCCCAAAGATGTCGGCGTCGCCTTTGACGAACACGCCCTTGGCAAAGCCATGGATGCTATTGTCGGCGGTATTGCCGTCGATCGAGGCTGTAGCGCCGAATTGCACGTCGATCCCGATGCCGTCGTTTGAACCTAGCCCGGTCAACGTATTGCCGGAAATGTGCGCGGATCCGCTGGAGGAAACGACGATCCCCCGGATGACTTCTTCGATCGCGTTGTTGTGCAGCAGCACCGGCGCCTGACCAGAAAAGTCGGCGCCGGGTTGCCATTGGAAGCCCATGTTGGCGCCGACAATCGTATTGTTTTCGTACAGCACGACGCTGCTTGTGCCGCTGTGGGAAGTGACGCGGAAAGCCCGCTGCAGGTTCTTTCGCGGGTCGTTCCCTGCAGCCAAGTTGAGGAACTTGTTACCCCGGATCGTGATATCGCTCTCGTGCGCCTCGCCAGCGTCCCAAATGCCGACGATCGTCGACGGGTCCTCGGATTGCCCATGCAGGATGTTGATCGAGTTATTTTCGATCAGCAGCCCGTCGTAAGCCGCGGGGGAATGCGGACTGCTCTGAATACCCACCGAAGCGGCGAACTGGGAACCGTCCGACAAGGCGTTGCCCGGAATGTCGATGCGGTTGCCGCTCACCGTCTGGTTGTGTCCGGGCCCCAGCGCGATGCCGATGTTTTGAAAGAAGTCCGCCGGCGCGTCGTCAAAATTCAAGTCGGTCGCGAGGCGCAGATGATTGCCGACAATCCTCAGCCCGTCGCGCGCGTCGTCATTGTTTTCCGTGCCGCTCAAATCGATCGCCAAATCGAAATCAAAGATTTCCAACCGAGAGATCTCCCAGTCGTGGGAGTCTTCAGCAGCGAAGCGGAAGACGCCCTCGAGATCGACAACGGCCAGGTCTCCCGGGCCAACGATTGTGGCGGCTCCCAGAGTTTCGGCGGTGAGTTTGAGATCGCTAAGCTCGCCGGGCAGCAACACGGCGTAGTCGTCGACCGTGCCCGCCAGACCGTCGTTTCCGGTCGCCCAGTCCGCCAGAGTGTTGGGTTCCGCAAAATCAAAGACTCCGCGCAAGTACGCGGTGGCGCCGTCGCTCAAGGCCGCGGACATGTTCGCCAGGCGGCGATAGTTGTTGTGCGACGCGTCGATGGCGCCGGGTGCGAGCGACGTCACGAAGAGCGTCTGCTCGATCCAACTCACCAGTCCGCGGGCGGCTTCATCGATGGCATGGTCAATGCGATCTTCAATCTGGAAATTGTCCAGCGTCACGCCGCCGTGGAGCCAAATGTTGCCGAGGGCGGGAATATCGCCCGCGGATTGATTGTCGATCAGTCGCCCCTCGCCCCGGACCTCGAATGTGTTCAAACCGGATTCGAGCGAGTCGCCAAGATTGACCGTGCCGCCGGTCCGCAACAGCGCGGATTGCGCGCCGGCCGCGGTCTCACGTACCGTCGTCGCGCGCAACGTGAGCGACCCGCCAGCGACCACGATCGTGGCGTCATCACTGGCCGTGTCCAGCGTCACGCCGTTCACTGTCACGGCGCCGCCGAGCACCGTTAAGGCGGGCGACGCGCCGGAAATCGTCACGCCCAAAGTGAGCGCCAACACGGAGACGTCTTGGTTGATCGCAGCGCCGGTGTATTGTCCGGGATGCATCAGAATTGAGCCGCCGGCGACCACGACCGCCAGGGCCTCCGGAAAATCAGCGAACGAATCGGCGCCAAAACTCACCGCGGGGCCGACGCCGTCGGGGTCGGCGCCAATCGGCAATCCGGCCCAATCGTCATCGACATAGGCGACGCCAGCCGGCGGAAAGTCGTCGTTGACGATCACGCCCTGCGCTGCTTCGTCCAACAAATTGGCATTCACGGCGTTGGCCAACTGAACCGTGAATTGCTCCGTCGGCTCCAAGACAGCGTCGTGCGCGATCTGCACGACGATGGTCTGTTCCAACGTATTGGGCGGAAACTCCAACGTACCGGCGACGGCCAGATAGTCGCCGTCCCCTTGCTCATCCTCCGCGGTTCCGTCGACGGTGAAGTAGTCGACAAACGCCGAGTGACTCGCATTCGCGACCGAGAGCTTCACCGTAAAAGTCATTTCGGTGAAACCGCCGGCGGAGCCTTCCGCCAGCGAAACGTCGGCGATGGTGACGTCCGGCAGTCCGCCCCCTTCGCCGGCATTGCTCACGGAAAGCTTTTCGAAATCGGCGTAAGTCACGTCGAGGAAGCCAACGAACTCCAGCACCGAGCCGGTGTCCGTGACGCCAACGTTGAGTGCATTGACCAGCAGTTCGTCGAGCCCGAATTGCGGACCGCCATCGAGATGCAGCGCGGCGGCCTGTTGCGGAACCATGAGCACTTGGTCATCCCCGTCGCCCAGCAGGATTTCGATCGCGGCGGCGGCCTCGTCATCGAGCGCGTCGATTTGAACCTGATCGTCGGCGTCCCCCAGAAAGATGCGTGTTTCGCCCGTGGCCGCGGCGAAATCGAACGTCGGGCTGGTGCCCGTGGTTCCGAGGCGATTGATTCCATCCGACGCCGCGGCGCCGTCGGAAATCGACGCGAATTGCGCGTCCTCGGTCAACCGAATCTCGCGGTGTACCGGAGTCAATTGATCGACGACAAGCTCCACGCCGACGTAGGTCACGCTCCCGGAATCAATGAGCGTCGTTCCGGATGACAGCCCGGTCACCGTGTGAATCAAGTCGAAAGGCGCGCCGTTCCTCCAGTGAAGGCGGTCACCGGTGCCGGCGTCGTTCCCTGCTTGAAACTCCAGCCCGCCGGCGGGAATGGGATTCCCTCCCGCGAGATCGAGCACCAATTCATCGTCGTCGCCGGAGCCAACGATGGTCAGCGTGTTGATTGCCGCCAGGTCCATCCGCGCGGCCTCGATGCCATTGATGACTACCACAACTTCAGTGCCATCCAACGAAACCGAGAACACGTCGGCGACGCCGTCGTCGGCCGGATCGCCATCGTTGAGCGCTGGATCGCCGGCCACGTCGTTGGCATCAATGACCAGATCGAAGCCGTTCAAGGCGCCTTGAACCGCGGCCTCGGCGTCGACGAGGCCGTGACCGCTGAAGTAGTCGTAGCCCGCCCCGCCCGGGATGTCCTCCGGCGCCGCGGTGTCGCGTTGCAGGATGTCGTGTGCGGTGTATTTCAGTCCGGTATACAGACTCTGCACCGACAGGCTGCCAGGCCCGCCTGCCGCATCCAACATCAGCGCCGCCACGGCGGCCACGTGCGGCGCGGCGGCGGAAGTGCCGGGGAAATTCGGCAAACCGTTCGGTTCGATGTCAATTCCCGGAATGAAAAACGTGGTATCTCCTTGGTCCGGTCCCGTTGCATCGGGATGGTGACGCACGATTGGTTCCGCCAGCCGGTTGCCCGACGGATCGAACAAGATGACCTGGCGCCCGAGCGAGGAGTAGTCGTTGAGGATTGCGGGATCGCCGTCAAAGGCGGGGGTCGTCCAATAGGGCGCAGCGGCCACGGCGAAGACTCCTTCAGCGCCGAAGTGGCCAAAGGACGTGGGCGCGCTCGACGCATACTCCTCGATGATCATCCCGCCGTCGAAGTCGACGTACTTCATGCGTTCCGGCGCCGGTCCGAAGAAGAGTTCGAACGCGAGGCTGAACTCAGTATCCGGGACGCCGTCTTCGTCGAAGTCGAACGTGCCGTCATTGACGAACTGAAAGACTTCGACGGGATTGCGGCCTACATTAAAGTTCACGCCGCCATCAAAGGCGAAAGCGCCGGCGGCATCCAAGAGCAAGATGTCGACGTCGCTCGCTGAGCCTGGGCTGGGGACGCCCGGTCCTCCATTGTTAACGAAGAAAGGTTCGTCCCATTGGAATGACAAGCGAAATGACTTTCCGACGGGCACCGTGATCTGCTGGAACGCATCGACGTCTGGTCCGGAGTCGAAGTCATGCAGTACGCCCCCGTTGACGCCATCGATACCCGAGTCAATGAACGCGCCGAATTCCGCGGAGTGATCGGCGTAGTTTCCAGCGGAAGAGAAATGTGCAATCCCCGCGTCGGTCGAAGACTTGATGGCCTGTGAGATCGCTCCGTCCTGAAACATCGGTTCGGTGAGAAAAATCAGGTCGTCAACGATCATGTTGACGCCTCGGTTACGCAGATTGTTCATCGCCGAAACGAAGTTGCCAATGCCGGCGACGCCCGTGTTGAAAAAAGACTGAGCTCCAGGCGCCACATCGGCGACGATCTGCGCCAGCGCGCGACCTTCGTCGTGTGGAACAATATTGAGCGGAGGCAATTCGACGACCGTGGTGACGGGCGTCGGGAATTCTCCATTTGCCAAGTCGGTTGCGTAGCCGCCCAGGCGATTGAAGCTGTCGGAAATCAAGCCGATCTTGACGCCCGAGCCGTCGGCCCCCAGGGCGCGCGCGGCCGCGGCCAGCATCGCCGCGTCCCCCTGCGTCTGCACCTGTCCCGCATTCGCCACCGGCGCGTAAGCGGGTGCGGCATAGGCGAGGCTATCCAACCGAGCGAGAGCGTCGATGCGATTCAAGGGCACGAAGGCGGAGACAATGTCGCCAAAGGCGCCCGTCACGCGCCCGCCCAAACTCATGATCTCGGCCTGCAGCGCCGCCCCGGCCGATGGCTCCGCCTGCGCGTCGATGACGATGAAGCCGTCCGCCACCAGCATTTCCGGATCGGAGGGCGTAAAGTTGGAACCGTCGTCAGTGAAGATTCGGAAGCGATGCTCCAATGACGTACGGTACAGCCCCTGATCAATCGTCGAAAACTGGGCCTGCTTGGGATTCCAGAGAGCGCTTTGCTCGCCGGTCAGCGGATCTTCGTACTGCGGCAACAGGTTCGTCAGCGCCAACAATCGGCGATCTTCCAGCGGCTCGAGACCACGCGCTCGAGTGGAGCGCCGCCCTGCGCGAAAACGCCGGGAAAGCAAATGTCGGGCGCTACTTTGCGACGGACGACGCGGCCCCGCTTCTTCCTGAGTGCTCATGCGAACTGTTCCTTTCGGCTTGCGGCTCCGCAGCGCGACCGGCCGACGGTTCACGGCGCTTCATGCGCCGTGCCGATCTGCCGGGTGAGCGCGCGGTCCACCAGAGCCACGCGCATACCAAAAGTTCTTGCCTACGTTCGCCTGCTAGCGTTAGTTCTGGGGCGCAACGCGTTGCTCGCGCCGTGCCGAGTGGGAAGACTACTACAGAGCAATGCATGCGCCACATTTGAGACCGTGGCCCGCTCCCAACTCCGCGAGCGCTGGACTCTCCTCAGCCATGGAACTTGGCATGTACCACAGCGATCTTAACGCCGCGAGCGAACTCGCCAGATAGTCCCGGCAATTCGCTCGCGCCCAGGTCGACGCAGCCCATTCGTCAACCTCGATCATCCACTACACTGCCGCACAGATTTCTTGTCAAGCTTGCGTGACGGATTTTTCCAGAAATCTAAGAATCTATGAAAGTCGCACCGACCCCCTCTTGGACTAAGCGAATGCGACAGCAGTTCCCGACCGCGCTCATTCTGATCAAAGAGCAACCAATTCGAGACGAATCGGAACTTCCAGCGCACGCAAAATTGTTAGTGGAATGCGAGGAGGACGTTAAATCCTGCGCTGTGTCCGTAGACTGCCTGGACGCCCACGGTCAGGATAGAATCTCGCGCACGACGTTGCCCTCGACGTCGGTCAAGCGGAAGTCGCGACCCTGAAAGCGGTAGGTGAGGCGCGTGTGATCGATGCCCAGGCAGTGCAGCATGGTCGCATTCAGATCATGGATGTGGACCGGCTTATCGATGACGTTGTAGGAGAAGTCGTCCGTCTCGCCGTAGCTGATGCCGGGCTTCACGCCGCCGCCGGCCATCCAGATCGAAAAACAGCGCGGATGATGGTCGCGACCGTAGTTAGTGTCGCTGAGCGTTCCCTGGCTGTAGATCGTGCGGCCGAATTCACCCCCCCAAACTACGAGGGTGTCTTCCAGCAGCCCGCGCTGTTTCAGGTCTTTCACCAGCGCCGCGCTCCCTTGATCGACGTCGCGACAAACGTACGGGAGCTGGTTCGGCAGGTCGTTGTGATGGTCCCAGTCACGGATGTAGACCTGCACGAAGCGCACGCCGCGTTCGACAAGCCGCCGGGCCAGCAGGCAATTCGCCGCGAACGTCCCGGGAGTCTTCGCATCGGGGCCATACATGTCCAACACGGCTTGCGGCTCCGAGCCAACGTTGGCAAACTCCGGTACCGAGCTTTGCATCCGGTACGCCATCTCGTATTGCCGAATCCGCGTATTGATTTCCGGATCGCCAAAGACCTCGAACTGCCGCTGATTCAACTTGGCCAGGCCGTCCAGCATACGACGCCGCCCTTCAGGACTGACGCCGTCGGGATTCGACAAATACAGCACCGGGTCGCCCGAAGATTGCAGGCTGCAACCCTGATGCTCGGAGGGGAGGAAGCCGGCGCCCCAGAGGCGCGAATACAGCGCCTGCGTCGTTTGCTTGGAGCTCCACGAAGAATGCAACACGACGAAGCCCGGCAGGTCGTTGTTCTCGCTGCCGATGCCGTACGAGAGCCAGGCGCCAAGGCTCGGCCGGCCCGGCAGTTGCGAACCGGTCTGCAAAAACGTGATTGCCGGGTCGTGGTTGATGGCCTCGGTGTGCATGCTTTTGATGACGCAGAGATCGTCCACAATCGACGACGTGTGCGGCAGCAACTCGCTGACCCAGCGACCGCACTGGCCGTGTTGGGCGAATTTGAACTTGCTCGGCGCGCAGGGAAATCGCGTCTGGCCGGAGGTCATCGTCGTGATCCGCTGACCCATCCGCACCGAGTCGGGCAGATCCTTATCGAACCACTCGTTCATCTGGGGCTTGTAGTCCCACATATCGAGTTGGGACGGCCCGCCCGACATGCACAGATAGATGACGCGCTTCGCCGTCGGAGGAATATGCGGCACGCCGACGACCCCGCCCGGATAACTCTCCGGCGGGGAGGCGGTAGCGCCGAGCCCTTCCGAATTCATCAGGCTGGCCAGCGCCACGGAGCCGATGCCAGTCGCCGCCCGGCCGAAGAATTGCCGCCGCGTTTCGAGCAACTGTGCTTCTTGGAATAAACTCATGATCCGGCTCCCCGTCGGCAAATATCGTTCCTAGTTTCGCGTTCCGCACTACTGCGTCACCCGTTCGTCACGCTCTCGTCCAGATTCAAGATCAAGTTCGCCACCATCGTCCAGGCCGCCAGTTCCGACGCGTCGGCGTGTTCCGGGCGGGGCGATTCCCCGAGCGAAATTAACTTCATCGCGGCCTCCGGCGCCGCCTGGTACTCAGCCAACTGCTGCTGGTACACGTCTCGCAGCACCGCGATTTCCTCGTCTGTCGGCTGGCGTGACGTAGAGATTCGGAACGCGAAGGCGATCCGCTCTTCCGTCGTGCCGCCGCCCTGCAACAGAATCCGCGTCGCCAAGTTACGGGCCGCTTCGACGAATTGGATGTCGTTCATCAACGTCAACGCTTGCAGCGGCGTGTTGGTCCGCGCGCGGCGCACCGTGCAGGCCTCGCGTGTCGGCGCGTCGAAGATCAACATTGCCGGCGGCGGCGACGTGCGTTTCCAGAACGTGTACATGCTGCGGCGATACAGCGCCCCGCCGTGATCCTGCTTGAACACCGCGGTATTACTGCTTGTGAAGCCGACCGCTTCCCACAAGCCCGGCGGCTGATACGGCTTCACGCTCCTGACCCCGCCAATTTGTTCGAGCAACAGGCCGCTCGTGAACAGCGCGTGATCGCGGATCGCCTCGGCCTCCAGTCGGAAGCGCGGCCCACGCGTGAACAACCGGTTCTCGCGATCATGCTGCAACAACTCCGGTGTGACGTGCGACGACTGGCGATACGCGGCGGACGTGACGATCAGCCGTTGCATCGCCTTCACATTCCAGCCGGAAGTAACAAATTCCGAGGCCAGCCAATCCAGCAGCGCCGGATGCGACGGCCATTCCCCTTGGAAGCCGAAGTCCTCGGCCGTCTTGACGATGCCCGTGCCGAAATACTGCTGCCAGAAACGATTCACAGTCACGCGCGCCGTCAGCGGCTGTTCGGGATCGACCAGCCAGCGAGCCAGTGCCAAGCGATCAGGCTTCGTCCCTTCCGGCAACGGCGGCAACACCGCGGGAACGTCGCGCACGACGGGGTCCCCCTTCTTGTCGTACTGTCCGCGCACCAGGATGAACGCCTCTTTCGCCTCCGGCAGTTCCTCCATGACGAGCGTATCAGGCACCTGCGCCTCGACGTCGCGCTTCTGCTGCCGCAGGCCGGCCATCTCATCTTGCGTTTGCTGCCATTCCGGCGAGTTCATCCGGCGGAAATAATTTCGCACCAACTTCTGCTGCTCCGGCGTGCGCTGGTCCGCGGCCAGCACCAATAGCGGCGCCAACTGCAACGCTTCATCGCCGGCGTCTTCCTTGGCAGGCCGGAAATAGAATCCGTATCCGCCGTTGAAGTTCACGACCTTCATCAAGATGCGGCTCTCGCCGGCCGGTAGGTCGACCGTGACGATGTCGCTATCCGGGGCGAGCAATCGCACTTCGCTCTTGGTCAACAGCAGATCGTCGTTGATCCAGAGCTTGATGCCGTCGTCACTGCCTAGAGACAACGTCACGCGCCGCGCTGTCGGCGCATTCACCGTGCGATATAGGTAGTGCGTCGTCAGATCGCCGGGCAAGCCGTGTTCCTGACCGTCGACGAATTCCGGCTTCTTCTGCCAGGCCTTCTTGTCTTCCCCGTAGGTGGCTGTCAGATCGACGCCGGTCTCCGGGCCGAAGTCGTTTTCGAAAACCTCGTTCGTCCCCGCCGCGGTGAACGGACCGAGCAAATTCCAATCGCTCCAGCGTGCTGGCGCCAACGAGGGATCGCTGCTCACCGACAATTTGAAACGCCCAATCGCGTGTTGCGGAAACTGCGTTTCGTGCCGCAGGCGAATTCGCACTAAGGTGCCGCCCGCGAATCCGAACGGCTCGCTGGCGACGAACATCGCCGCGCGATTCTCATGTCGATTCATCCCTTCGACGGCCCAGCCGTTTTGATCGTCCACGACGCTGTCAATCGCCTTCTCGACGAAGTATTCGCCGGTTGCCTGTTCGTGATCAGCCTGGGCGTAGACGAGCTTGATGCGTTTCACGGCCTTCGGATTATCGACGGCCACGGCCTCGACTTCAATTTCGCTCAGCACGAAGTTACCGTTGTCGCTGCGCCCGGGCCCGCGCCCGACGAGCGAGTCGTCCGCCAGCGCGTCGAGCTTGATCGCCGTAATGCCCACGGCGTCGGTCTCGGCGACGATTTCATACGTATCCTTCGCCGGATTAGTGCCCTCGGCCAGCACGGTGCCGTCGTCCAGCGAACGCAGCGATGCGCCGCCAGAGCTCTTCAACTCCCTTGGGCTGAGCGCCTGCCACTGCGCTTGTAATTTGGCAGGCATCTCCGCTTCCCAAGCGGCCTGGGCCGCATCGACCTCGGGCAGCGGCGCATCAAGCCGTTGTTCGGCGGCCAGCACGAGCGCGTCGAGCTCCGCCATGCGTTCGCTTTGGGCGGGTGTCGGCGCCTTAATCGACGGCGGCGGCGCCAGCGCGTTGCCATCCATCGCCTTCTCGGTTTGGCTGTTGAAGAAGGCGAACATCTGATAGAACTCGCGCTGCGAGAGCGGGTCGTACTTGTGGTCGTGACAGACGCAACAGCCGAGTGTCAGCCCCATGAACACCGTGCTCGTCGTTTCCACGCGATCGACCGCGTAACGCACGTAATACTCTTCGTCGATCGAGCCCCCTTCCCCCGTGGTGATGTTACAGCGGTTGAAGCCCGTGGCCACGCGTTGTTCGAGTGTCGGGCTCGGCAATAAATCGCCGGCCAATTGCTCCACCGTGAATTGATCGAACGGTTGATTCCCGTTGAACGCGTTGATCACCCAATCGCGATAGCGCCACATGCTGCGTTCGTTGTCGAGATGCAGCCCGTGCGTATCGCCGTAGCGCGCGGCGTCGAGCCAATAGCGCGCCATGTTTTCGCCATAGCGCGGCGAGGCCAACAGCCGATCGACCACCTTCTCATAGGCGTCGGCCGAGGTATCCGCCAGAAATGCGTCGATCTCCTCCAGCGTCGGCGGCAATCCGGTGAGATGGAGCGTCACGCGACGGATCAACGTTTCCTTGTCGGCCTCCGGCGACGGCGTGAGCTTTTCCGCTTCCAGACGTTGCAACACAAAATGATCGATCGGATTGCGCGGCCACGCTGCGTTGCCCACCGCGGGGACGTCGGGGCGTTCCGGCTTGAGGAACGACCAGTGTTTCTGCCAACCTGCGCCGCCGTCGATCCAAGCGCGGAGCGTTTCGATTTGTTCCGGCGTCAACTTCTTGCCGGTTTCCGGCGGCGGCATCACCAGTGATTCATCCGTCGACGTCACGCGCTCCATCAAGATGCTGGCGGCGCTGTCGCCGGGGACGATCGTGGAACCTGCGCCGGACGCGAGCGGCGCTAAGGCGCCCGCTTCCTGGTCGAGCCGCAATTCCGCCTGCCGCTGAATGCGATCCGGCCCGTGGCATTGAAAGCAGTTGTTCGACAGGATCGGCCGGATATCGCGATTGAAGACGATCTGCCCAGGAGCGTCGTTCGTGCCGGCCATCGCGAACTGCCGGCTAACGTTGAGCGCCATGAAAAACGCGACCAGCGCGAAAACACAGCGGCCGCATGAGAGATGCAGTCGACACGACATGCGCTTCACTCCCCAAACTGAGAGATCGTATTTCCCCGGGACAGGTGGGCGCCAAACACGTGGGCTCGACCACCCGCGTGCGGCTCGCCCCAGGGATTCGGCGGGACGTAATCAGGCAACCGTGATGGTAACCGAAAACAGTGCCGGAAGCAACAATTCAGATACCGAAGTCCTGAACCGTAAAGGGGTAAATGCCGACCGTAGAGAAGAAGAGGCGCGGAGGGGGGAGAGGGAGTGGTCCTCTCACATTAGCCCGTAGCGCCAGCGAGGGAGAGAGGACGCCGAAAATAGATCGAGATGAAACACTCAGTTGCGTCGAATCCACGCAACCGAGAGTTTCATCTCGAACCCTAGTATCGCTTGGTTGTGAGTTATTGCGCGAGGATGCGCGGCATACGATGTACTGGAATCCGTCGAACCGCAATACGACGGCAATACCACGCCATCGTGAGTTACGCCCAACTCTGATTCGCAAGATATGTCAGGACCTCGGCGTACCCGAGCCGTGAGCGATTCTGGAACTTAGGGTCTTCGCCAGAATCTGTGGGTGAATTGACGACGAGTTGGCGGGGCGACGGTTGGATTTTATGAGGCATGGCAGGGTGTTCAAGGGTTGGGGAAGC
>JAWXBP010000328.1 GCA_034440135.1 Planctomycetia bacterium | reverse complement strand
GCCGTTGACAACGCCTGGATAGCAGACCAACTCCGAATCCTGCAGGCCCGTTTGAACATTGAAGAACGGGCGATTCAACGTGCCGCCCGGCGGGCAGAAGGCGTCGTAGCTGTCGGTCTTGGTGTCGAGTTGGAAGTACTCGGCTTCAATGCCTGAGCACATGCAGCAATCGAACCAATAGCCGGCGCGGAAACGGTAGCCAGAGCGATCTTCGTTGTTGACGTTGTTATCGCCGAACAAAACTGTCGTGCCTGGCTGTCCGAGTACGCCAGCTTGAGCGATCGGCGTGGTGTCGGGGCTGGAGGTCACGAGCGGCGGCAACGGGCTGCCTTTGGTCCACCAGAGCAAGTAATCGGCGCGAACCCAGAATACGCCCGACGGGCCACGGTGGCAGCCGCAATTGGCGTTGCCTTTGCCGCATTGGTTGCACGAGCCGCCGTGCGAATGGGCGTGACCATGTCCATCACCTTCCATCATCCTGGCCGGCGGCACCATGGCTGCCGGCGCCGGGCCAACTTCGCCGTCAGGAGTGGGCGCCACGTCCGTCGGCGCCGGGGCCGGATCGCCCTGCAGGCTGGTCGGAATGACTTGCGCCGCCCGTTCCAGCGGATAGGTCGATGGACTCGGCGGCAGTTGCTTGACGAATTCGTCGTATTGCTGCACGAGCGCCGTCTGGCGCACCTGATGTTGCGACTGCCCTGGAACTGACTGGTAGTGTGCGTGCTGCGCCACAGGTTGCTGCGGCGGCATCGCTGCCGTCGCGGGTACCACGCCTGATTGTACAGCGGACTGAACCGGTCCAGCCGCATGTCCCGCCACAGGGCGAAATGTCACGGTGGCCTGTCCGACGGATGGCGAGCCGAAGGCGGCGTTCGTGGGAATCGGGGCGGGGTTTTGCGGGGCGACAAACGGTTGCGGCGCCTGCGCGAACGCCGGCGACGCCATGCCACAGGCGAGGGCCATACTCGCCCTCCGCAGCCATGCGGTGAATGGGGTGGACATGTTCAAAACCTCGCTGTGGGTCGTTGGGTCCTGACGAAAGAAACGGACGCGCGGGAAGCGCCATTTCTTCTTAAGATGCGTAATCGGCGGATTGTATCGAAGAGTCCAAATATTTCGGCCCAAAGCGCTAAAACCAATACATTCGATACGACCCGCAGGCTTCCGCGCGCATCCCCAAATCCTGTGAATTAGCCAAGCTGCCCGGCGTTGCTGAACTGCCGTTGACGTGCGTGCTGGGGAAGCCTATAGCCATGCCCGATTTTGGAGAGGTTGTCGTTGGACCGACCGAAAGCAGGATATGTTCACGTTAGTTTTGCTCCGAAAACCGTACGTTTGGCCCCAATGGGCGTTGCTTGCCGCGATGACCTGCGGCACCGTATCTTCCAGCGCTGTCGCCCAAGAACCCGTCGTTGCGGAGGTTTCCGAAACCGAGGAAATCACTGCTGAAGTCGTAAAGGCGCGTCGCGAGGAAGCGGACGCGACGCCTACGCTGGACGACGTCACGCGACAGCGCGTCACGGAGTTGTATCGCCGTGCGGACGAAGAACTGGCCGTCGCGGCGGCGGCGAAGGCCCGCTACGCCGAGCACCAGCAAGCCATCGCGACCGCCCCAGACGAACAGCAAAAGCTTCGACAGGCAGTCGATCAGGCGGCCCCGGGGCGCGAGGCGATCACGGCCGAGCCAGCCACCTTAGCCGAGATCGAACAACAACTCACCACGCGCGAAGTCGAGTTAGCGAAGTTGCGGACGCGCCTCGTCGATCAACTCGCGGAACCGCAACGCCGGGCCGATCGGCGCGTGGAGATTTCCAAACAAGTTGAAGCGTTGGCCACGCAATTGGCCACGGCCGAGCGCGACGTCTCGCTGCCTCCCGCGGACGAAACGCATCCGATGCTGGCGATTGCCAACAAAACCTTTCTGGCGACACTCGCGCAAAGCCTCCGCGCGCAGCAAACTGCCTTGCTCGAAGAGTTGCGCCGCTATGACACGACGGCGGCGATTCTACCATTGCGACAGGATGTCACCGCGCGGTTGCTGGCACAGACCGAGCAGCAAGTGCAGTCGCTCCAATTGCGACTCAACGAGGAACGACGACTGGATGCCGAACGGCAGGCCAAGAGTGCTCGCGAAAGCGCGGCGCGCGCTCATCCGGCGATGAAAAAACTCGCCGATCAGAACGCCGACTGGGCGGAGCAACGCACCGGTCCCGACGGCGTAGTGAGCCGTATCGAAGCTTCGCAACAGGCCCAAGCGAAAGTCAAGCAGACGCTCAAGGAGCTCGAAGGCAGCTATTCGGACGTCAAGAAAAAGGTCGAGCTGGTCGGACTGACCGACGCGAACGGCGCAGTACTGCGCAAGCAGCGCGAGTTGCTCCCGGATCTGCGCGGGCACGAAGCGGCGATTCGCGCGCGGCAGACGCAGATCGGGAATATCTCGCTGGAGCAACTCACGCTGCGCGATGAGCGGAGCAAGCTTGCCGATATCGATGGTCAGGTGGCCGAGGCCCTGCGAGACGCACGCAACGACGCCGACGAACTGTCGCTGGGCGCGTTGCAATTCGCCGCGCGCGAGCTCCTCGTCTCGCGACGCGATACGCTGGACGCGTTGATTAACGACAACAATTCGTACTTCGCCGAGACCGTGGAGTTGCAGGGGCTCGAAGAAAAGCTGGTCAGCGAAACGAGCGCGTTCCGCGAGTACATCGACGAACGCGTGCTGTGGATTCGCTCCGCGGATGCATTCGGTCCGGCCTCGGCGGCCGCCACCTTGGAAGCCGCGCAATGGTTGTTCGACCCGCTGCATTGGACGGGCGTGATCAACGCAATGCGGGAAGATTTGCGCCAGAACCCGGCGCTCAACATCATCGCACTCGTCTTATTTGCGCTGGCTTATCGCATCGGCCGCAATCTGCGGCGCCGCTTGCGCAGCGCCGGTGAGTTGGTCGCCAAGAGCCATGTCACGGCGTTTCAGCCCACGCTGGCGGCGCTGGCGTTGACGTTGTTGATTTCCATCCAGTGGCCGGCGCTGATGTGGTACTTGTCGTTCCGACTAGAACATGCGCCCTTGGCCGGCGACTTCGAACGCGGTTGCTCGGCCGGGTTGCGATTGACGGCGCTCTTGTTCCTGACGATGGAATTCTTCCGCCAGGTTTGTCGCCGGCATGGGCTAGCGGACGCGCATTTCAACTGGCCGCAAACCAGCCTCTCGATCATTTCCCGCAACATGCGCTGGCTGATGGTCGTTCTGCTTCCGGCGGCGTTCGTCGTCTGCGCGATGGAGTACGGCGATTTCGACGCCCGGCAAAACTCGCTCGGACGCCTCGCGTATCTCGTGGGACTCGGCGCCTTGGGCGTGTTCATGCATCGTATCCTCCGCCCGCGCCGGGGCGCCTTGGCCGAGACGTACCTGCGCAATCCATTGCGCTGGAGCACGCGCCTGCAGCGGTTCTGGCACGGCGTCGGCTTCGGCGCGCCGATCGTCTTGGCGATCCTCGCCATCTGGGGATACTTCTACACTGCGTTGCAGTTGACCTGGCGACTGGAAGCCACGATCTGGTTGATCGTCGGGCTATTGATCCTGACTGCGGTGTTTGTCCGCTGGGTGCAGGTGGCGCGTCGAACACTGGCGATCCGCCAGGCAATGGAGCGCCGCGCCGCCAATGCAGCCGCGAAATTTGAGATCACGCCCGGTCCTGGAAATGAGTTACCTGCCGCGCCGCCGGCAACGCTCGATTTGTCGTTCCTCAGCCAACAAGCGCGGCGATTGTTGCAAAGCGCCGTCGGCGCCGCGGCGCTGGTCGGCATCTGGTTGATCTGGATCGACGTGCTGCCCGCGTTGCGAGTGTTGAACAACATCGAAGTCTGGCAGGCCAGCGGCGACGTGGTCGCGCTCGCTACGTTGCCGGCTACAAGCGCCAACGGACAACCCGCGACGACGACTCCGTCCGCTGTCGGCGACGGCATCTCCGTAACGCTGGCCGACTTGCTCGTGGCGGTGCTGATCGCGACCATGTCGATTATCGCCGCGAAGAACTTGCCGGGCCTGCTGGAGTTCACTGTTCTGCAGCGACTGCCGGTGGAATCCGGCGCCAAATTTGCCATCAAGACCGTGGCCAGTTATCTGATCTCCGTGATCGGCATCGTCTGGACGTTGGACCAAATCGGCATCGCTTGGGTTCACGTGCAATGGCTCGTCGCTGCGATCTCCGTCGGTCTCGGCTTTGGCTTGCAGGAGATTTTCGGCAACTTCGTCTCCGGCCTGATCATTCTCTTCGAGCGTCCGATTCGCGTCGGGGATATCGTCACCGTCGGTCAAACAACCGGCTGCGTCTCGCGCATTCAAATTCGCGCCACGACGATCAGCGACGGCGACCGCCGCGAGTTGATTGTGCCGAACAAAGATTTCATCACCGGCCAGATCGTCAACTGGACGCTTACCGATCCGATCACGCGCGTCGTTCTGCCGGTGAATATCGCCTATAACGCGGATATGGACTTGGCACACCGGCTGTTGATGCAGGCCGCGCGCGAAAACGCGTGGGTGATGAAGGACCCTGAGCCGATGGCGATCATGATCGGTCTCGGCGAGAGCGCGCTCAACTTCGAGTTGCGAGTATTCATTGCCAGCCGCGAACAGCACGCGCCGCTCGTTCATTCGCTGAACACTCGTATCGCCGCGAGTTTCCGTGAACATGGCATCGAAATCGCCTTCCCGCAGCGCGACTTGCACATCCGCGGCGTGGAAGGTGGATTGAAGCTGCAGATGCCATCGGAAGTTGCCGAATTGATCACCCGCCAAGACAAAAACGCCGCGTGAGGCGCCGTCGTACCAACACCAACCCGAAGCGCCAGCGAGGGGGAGAAGACGAATATTTCCAAAAAAGCACCGCACCGAGTCCCGACGTCAACTCCCCCTCGCTTGCGCGTCGGGCTAGTGGCAGAATACGTCAGTGTAACAGGCTAGAAAAGCACTTCCGCGCCCCATACAACTGAGACGGCCGTCATGAGCGAGTATCGGATTGAAGTCGATTCCATGGGCGAAGTCCGCGTCCCGGCCGCGGCGTACTACGGCGCGCAGACTACACGTGCCGTCGAGAATTTCCCCATCTCGGGGACGCCGTTGCCGAAGGAATTGATCCACGCCCTGGGACTGGTGAAATGGGCCGCCGGCGTAGCTAATCGCGATCTCGGCAAGCTCATGGGCTCCGGCAAGAATCCGCTTAATGCAGCGCAGGTAGACGCGCTCCTGAAAGCCTGTCGCGAGGTGGCCGACGGCAAGTTCGACGATCAATTTCCGATCGACATCTATCAGACTGGCTCGGGCACCTCGAGCAACATGAACGCCAACGAGGTGATCAGCAACCGCGCGATCGAACTCTCCGGCGGAGATCGCTTCGCGGCGCAGAAGCCGATCGATCCAAACGACCACGTCAACATGGGACAAAGCACGAACGACATGTTCCCGACGGCGATTCACACCGCCGTCGCGATGGCGATCCAGAGTCGATTGCTGCCCGCGTTGACGCGATTCGCCGAGATGCTTGAGTCCAAGGCCAAGGCGTGGGACAAGGTCATCAAGATCGGCCGCACGCATCTAGCGGACGCCACGCCATTGCGACTGGGCCAGGAGTTCGGCGGATTCGCGCGGCAGTTGCGATTGTCGGTCGAGCGAGCACAACGAGCGCTGGCCAGCGTACTGGAATTGCCCGCCGGCGGCACGGCGGTCGGGAGCGGGATCAATACGCATCCGGAGTTTGGTAAGCGCGTCGCGGCGGCGCTCAAATCGGAGAGCGGCGTTTCGTTCGTCGAAGCGGCCAATCATTTCGAAGGTAACGCCCAACGCGACGGGCTCGTGGAATGCCACGGGCAATTGAAAACCGTGGCGTCTACGTTGTTCAATGTGGCCAACAACATCCGCTGGCTCGGTTCCGGCCCGCGCTGCGGCTTCTACGAGATCATGATCCCCGATTTGCAGCCCGGCAGCTCGATCATGCCCGGCAAGGTGAACCCAGTGATGTGCGAGAGCATGATGCAGGTTTGCGCCCGGGTAATGGGGAACGATCAGACGATAACCGTCTCCGGCGCGGCCGGCGGACAGTTCCAGTTGAACATCATGATGCCGGTGATGGGCGCGACGACGCTGGAAAGCGTCTCGCTGCTCTCCGGCGCGAGCACGGCGTTCGTCGATCTCTGTTTGAAGGGAACGGAAGCCAACGAAGCAGCCTGCAACGCCTCGGTTGAGAAGAGTTTGTCGATGGTCACCAGCCTGAACCCGCACATCGGCTACAAGAAAGCCGCGGCGCTCGCGAAGGAAGCGTTCGCCTCCGGCAAGACGATTCGCGAATTGTGCGAAGAACAAAAGATCCTGCCAGCGGAAACGCTGAAGGAATCGCTCGATCCCTGGCGGATGACGGAACCGCACGCGTAGAGTTGTAGAAAAAGGCAATCAACGCCATTCATGGAGGAAGGCGTGGAACATCCGATTGTTCAGCACTTGCGTCGCATCGCGCGATTCGTCGTCGCGCTGTTGCTCATCGTCACCATGCAGGGAATTGTGCATGGACAGCCGGCGAAATCGCTGGCGGCGTCAATCCTGCGACGTGCTTTCGAGTTAAGCCGCGAGGCCGGTACCGAAGCGGAGTTCACAGAAGTCCTCGCGATGTGCGACGAGGCCGCGGCGCAAGGGAATAACCTGCCGGCCGCCGCTCGTTACGAACGCAAACTGCGCATCTGGGCGCTTGAAGCGCGGGGTGCTGCGCTGGTGGACAGCGGGCAATTCGCGCAGGCGCTCAACGACCTGGACGCGGCGCTGCAGCTCGATCCCAAATCCGCATCGGCGCTGCGATCGCGCGGCAAGTGCCTGGCGCGACTGGGCCGCCAGGACGAGGCGTTCGTCGATCTAGATCGCGCAATCGAGCTCGGCCGCGGTGATGCCGAACCGTTTGCCCAGCGTGGCGAAATCAACTACGCCGTGGGGCGCTTTCGCGAGGCTCTGCACGACTACGAACAAGCGCTCCGGCTCAAACCGAACCACGCCGGCGCCGTGGTCGGTCGCGGGCACGCGAAATATCGCCTGGGGCATATCGCGGCCGCCGTGACCGACTACACGCGCGCCATCAAGCTCCGCCCACGCGACGCCACGCTCTACACGCAACGCGGCAATGCCTACGCCGATAGCGGACGCTACACCGAAGCGGCCGCTGATTTTCGTCGCGCGATGAAGCTCGATCCTAGCTACGGCCGCGCCTTCCAGTCAGCGGCCTGGTTGATGTCGACCTGTCCCGATCCTCGCTATCGCAACGAAGTGCTGGCGATCGAGCTCTCGAAGCGGGCCATCGAATTGGACGGCAAATCGAATCACCGCTACTTGGAAACCCTGGCCGCGGCGCTCGCCAATGCCGGCTACTATGACGAAGCCCGAAAGGTGCAGGAACGGGCGTTGCAAAGGACGCCGGAAGGTTCGCTGTCCAGCGCCGAACTCAAACTCGACCTGTTCGCCGCCGGCAAGCCGTTTCGGGATGGCAAGGCGAGAAGATAGTCAGCTCGTGTCCCAGTGCCCGAGGCTCGGTCGGAAGACCGGCCACAACAACGGTCATATCGGGACGCGAAATCGCGGCGATAAAGTGCCGTCGTAGATGTTGCGTGAGCAGGATTCGTCACGGTAGCATACGTCCTCCGTGTCCACCCGCTCCGGCTCATCGCGCGTCCCACTCATGTCAAAATATATTCTGGCCCTGGATCAAGGCACCACTTCCAGCCGCGCGATCGTCTTCGGCCGCGACGGGCGGATTCGCGCGATGCGGCAGCGCGAGTTCCGACAGATCCTCCCGTCGCCCGGGCATGTCGAGCACGATCCCGAGGAGATTTGGGAATCGCAACTCGCCACGGCGCGCGAGGCGATCGCTGAGGCCGGCGCGACGGCAACCGACATCGCCGCGATCGGCGTCACGAATCAGCGCGAGACGACGGTGCTGTGGGAACGAGCAACTGGCAAACCGGTCTGCAACGCCATTGTCTGGCAGAGCCGGATCAGCGCGCCATTGTGCGAGCGCTTGAAATCCGAAGGCTGCGAGCCCATGGTGCGCGAAAAGTCTGGGCTGGTGCTGGACGCCTATTTTTCGGCATCGAAGATCGCGCACCTGTTCGCGACGCACGATGGACTGCGCGCGCGCTGCGAAGCGGGCGAAGTGCTGTTCGGCACCATCGATACGTATCTGATCTGGCGCATGACGGGCGGCCGCCGGCATGTGACCGATCTTAGCAACGCCAGTCGGACATTACTGTTCAACATTCACACGCTCGATTGGGACGACGACTTGCTCAAACTATTCGGCGTGCCGCGGGCGATGCTGCCCGAGGTGCGGCCGTCGAGCGAAGTTTATGGCGAGACCGACGCGTCGCTGTTCGGCGCGGCGATTCCCATCGCCGGTGACGCCGGAGATCAGCAAGCCGCCACGTTTGGCCAGGCCTGCTTTGCGCCGGGCACCGCGAAGAACACGTATGGCACCGGTTGCTTTCTGTTGATGAACACGGGCGACCAGCCAGTGCCATCAAAGAACCAATTGCTGACCACGATCGGCTGGGGCCTCGATGGCAAGGTGACCTATTGCCTCGAAGGTTCGGTGTTCATCGCGGGCGCAGTCGTGCAATGGTTGCGCGACGGCCTGGGCTTGATTAAATCGTCCAGCGAAGTAGAGCAATTGCTCAGTTCGGCCAGTGATTCCGGCGGCGTCTATTTCGTGCCGGCCTTCGTGGGTCTCGGCGCGCCGCATTGGGATCCGTTTGCGCGCGGCGCGATCTTCGGCATCACGCGCGGCACCACGGCCGGCAACCTGGCTTGGGCCGCGGTCGAGTCGATGGCGTTCCAATCGCGCGAGTTGATCGAGGCTATGGAACGCGACGCCAGCGTGAAGCTGCAGTCGCTCCGCGTCGACGGCGGCGCGACCGTCAACGCGCGGCTCTTGCAGTTCCAGGCCGATCTGCTCGATAAGCCGGTGCTGCGTCCGGTGGTGGCGGAGACCACGGCGCTCGGGGCCGCGTATCTCGCCGGGCTGGCCGTCGGCTACTGGCAAGGGCTCGATGACGTCCGCCGCAACTGGGCGTTGGACCGCGAATTTCAGCCAAAAATGAACGAAACAGATCGCACGGCCCGCTTCGCCAAATGGCAAAAGGCCGTTTCCCGCGCCCGCGACTGGGAACGGTAAACGCCCGCCGGTGTAGAATGGATTTGTTCCGCGAGCTTTGCGCCGCTAAGCCCAGGGCAGGCCCTCAAAGTCGAAATTGTCACCCACGACTTCGGTGGCCTGCCCTGGGCTTGTTGTCAACAACGTCTTCAAACGCCACCAGCGTCATACATGTCCACCGCCGAACCCGACATCGCGACTGACGAAGCGGCGATTGAGCGGCAATATCGTCGCACGCGCCGACTACATCATCTAATGATTCTGGTCGGCGTCGTCATCGTGATCGTATTGGCGTTCGCCTTGGAAGTTCGCAGTCCGACGCAAGTCGCCATCCGCGGATTTGACAAAGTCCTGCCGCCCAGTTGCCGCTTTCGCTCCTGGACCGGACTGGATTGCCCGAGTTGCGGCCTGACCCGCGCGTTCGTATCGATTGCGCACGGCGATCTCGCGGCGGCATTGCGTTTCAATCCGGTCAGCCCATTGGTATTCTTGGCGTTCCTCTTCCAGGTGCCGTATCGCGCTTGGCAGATACGCCGCTTGGATCGAGGGGAAGAAGAGCTTAACTGGCGCTGGCTCACTTGGGGCTTGTGGAGCTTATTGGGGCTGGCGTTGGCGCAGTGGGTCGTGCGAATCGTAGTTTAGTAGTTCCACTGTCTCTTGTGATTGACCTGGCGTAACTCTTTTTGTACACCACTCTTCCGTTGGCCATGACGGCTGGGGAAGGAGGGTGTGATGGAG